>NZ_JASCXF010000019.1:0-81855 GCF_030062225.1 Sphingomonas sp. 2R-10 | reverse complement strand
GGGGCGGGCGATCCCGGTCTGCATGGCTTTCCGTTTGCTTCGAGCGCCGGTTCGCGCCTGTCGAGAACCGTAGTCGAGAAGGGGGTGTCCCCGAACTACCCGTTCTCGACTACGCCCGAAGCTGCTCGAACCGAACGGGGAGAGCTGGCCGGCACGAGGAACCCGGCTGCGAACCCTTCCCCCGCGCAGACTATCGCCGGCGTATCGTCATGCGGCGTTCGACCGTGATCGGATATTCGAAATGCAGCCCCGCGCGGCCGTCCTCCGCCCAGCGCAGCGTCGCCGCGGTCCAGTTGCCGCCGCCGGTGTCGATGCGGACGGTCGATCCGATCGCCCCGTCGTCGAAATCGACGAGGTCGATCAGCGCCCCCGTGGTGGACAGGTCGCGGATGCGGGCCGAGCGGCGTTCGCCGTTCACCTCGATCGTGGTCGAGCGCAGCATGCGGGTACGCGGCGCGCGCTCCGCCTTCGGACCGTTGGGGGTCAGCGCGCCGCCCTCCGCCATCAGCCGCGCCGCGGCCTCGGCGGTGTCGACCGGCGCGCCATAGACGAAGCCCTGCACGTCGTTGCAGCCAAGCTCGCGCAGGGCCGCCAGCTCGTCGTGATATTCGATGCCCTTGGCGGTCGTGTCGATGCCCAGCATGTCGGCCAGCGTCGCGATGGCGCGGATGACCGCGGCGTTGCGCCCTTCGGGATCGCTGACGCCGCGCACGAACGACGAATCGATCTTGATCCGGTCGAACGCCAGTCGGCGCAGGCACGACATCGACGCCTGTCCCGCCCCGAAATCGTTGAGCGCGAGGCGGACGCCGATCCCGCGCAGCGCGGCGAAGACGGTGATCGCCGCGCGCATGTCGCGCAGCAGGCTCGCCTCCTCGATATCCACCTCCAGCCGCCCGGGCGCCAGGCCGGCGCGGGCGAGCGCGTTGGCGATGATCGCGGGCAGCGCGGGATTGGCGAACTGCGCCGCCGACAAGTTCACCGACAGCCGGGTCTCGCCCGGCCAGGCGGCGGCGTCGTGACAGGCGGTGCGCAGCACCCACTCGCCGATCGGCTCGATCAGCTTCGATTCCTCCGCGACGCACAGGAAGTCGGCGGGGATCAGCAGCCCGCGCGTCGGATGCTCCCAGCGCAGCAGCGCCTCGAACCCGGTGATCCGCCCGCCGTCGAGCGACACGACCGGCTGATAGACGATGCGCAGCTGGTCGAGCGAGAGGGCGAGGCGCAGGTCGTCCTCCATCTGGCGCCGGATGCGCGCGCCGTCGAGCATCGCGTCGTTGAAGAAGCGGGCGACGCCGCGCCCGGCATCCTTGGCGGCATAGAGCGCGAGGTCGGCATTGGCGACCAGCACGTCGGGCGTCGTGCCATGGTCGGGGGATACCGCTATACCGATCGAACAGCCGATCGATACCGCGCTGCCGTTGATGAAATAGGGTTGCGACAGGCTGGCGATGATCGCCTGCGCCAGCGTCGCCATGTCCGTCCGGCTGCCGATGCGCGGCAGGATCACCTCGAACTCGTCGCCGCCCAGCCGCCCGACCAGCCCGGCATCGGCGACGACGCGCAGCAGCCGCTGCGCGACCTGGCTGAGCAGCGCGTCGCCAACCGGATGACCCATCGTGTCGTTGACCGCCTTGAACCGGTCGAGGTCGAGCAGGAACAGCGCGGTGCCGTCATAGGCCGGCTGCGCCAGCGTCTGCTCGAGCGAGATGCGCATCCGCTGGCGATTGGCGAGGCCGGTCAGGCTGTCGAACAGCGCGAGCCGGGTGATCGCCGCATCCGATCGCCGCACCGCCGCCATGTCGGTCCCGGTGCCGACGAACCCCTCGAACCGGCCGTACGGATCGGCAAACGGGCTGCCCGACACGGTCCAGCTGCGCTCGCTCTCCCCCGGCGCGGCGGGGGCGACGGCATAGTCGGTAAAGGCGGTGCGGGCCGACAGGTGGAAGGCGATCGTCCGTTCGGCGTCGTCGCCGATCGATTCGCCGCCGGCGATCCGCAGCATGTCGGTCAGCGGCGCGCCGATCGGATCGATGCCCGCGGCGGCGAACACCGCGGCGATCTTGTCGCTCAGATAGGTCAGCCGTCCGTGGCGATCGGTCTGCCAGAACCAGTTGGGACCATGGTTTTCGGCCTCGTGCAGCAGGCGGGCGGCACGGTCGGCGGGCAGGCGTTCGGCATCGTCGGGCCGCTGGACCCACGATCGCAACGCCGCCTTCAACCCACCGTTCGCCAATGCGCTTCCTTTCATGTCCCATGCCGACCGTAGCGCGGCATCGTGAACGAATTCTTTGCAACCGGCACGCTCCACCCTGTAGGGCGGGAAGAAATTTCGAGCCGATATGGATATCATGCGATGACCGTCACCATCACCGAAGCCGATCTGATCGACAGCGTCGCCGATGCGCTGCAGTTCATCAGCTATTACCACCCGATGGACTATATCCGCGCGCTGGGCGAGGCCTATGCCGCCGAGACGTCGCCGGCCGCCAAGGACGCGATCGCGCAGATCCTGACCAACAGCCGGATGTGTGCGGAGGGGCATCGCCCGATCTGCCAGGATACCGGCATCGTCACCGTGTTCGTCAAATGGGGGCAGGACTGCCGCCTCGACAGCGACCATTCGTTGCAGGAGGTCGTGGACGAGGGCGTGCGCCGCGCGTACCTGCATCCCGACAACAAGCTGCGCGCCTCGATCCTCGCCGATCCGGCCTTCACCCGGCGGAACACGAAGGACAATACGCCGTCGGTGCTGCACGTCGAAATGGTGCCGGGCAGCACGGTGTCGGTCGACGTCGCGGCCAAGGGCGGCGGGTCGGAGAACAAGTCGAAGTTCAAGATGATGAACCCCAGCGATTCGATCGTCGACTGGGTGCTGGAGATGCTGCCGCAGATGGGCGCCGGTTGGTGTCCGCCCGGGATGCTCGGCATCGGCATCGGCGGCACCGCTGAAAAGGCGATGCTGCTCGCCAAGGAATCGCTGATGGCGCCGATCGACATGGGCCAGCTGAAGGCACGCGGCGCGCAGACCGACGTGGAGGCGCTGCGCATCGAGCTGATGGACAAGGTCAATGCGCTGGGCATCGGTGCGCAGGGGCTAGGCGGGCTGTCGACCGTGCTCGACGTCAAGATCCTCGACTGGCCGACGCATGCCGCATCGAAGCCGGTGGCGATGATCCCGAACTGCGCCGCGACCCGCCACGCGCATTTCACGCTGGACGGTTCGGGGCCGGCCTATCTGGAACAGCCGAACCTCGCCGACTGGCCCGACGTCAACTGGACCCCGGACAAGGCGGCGATCCGCGTCGACCTCGATACGCTGACCCCGGAAGTCGTCGCGACGTGGAAGCATGGCGACCGGCTGCTCCTCAATGGCAAGATGCTGACCGGCCGCGACGCCGCGCACAAGCGCATCGCCGACATGCTGGCGAAGGGCGAGCAGCTGCCCGTCGATTTCCGCGGGCGCGTGATCTATTATGTCGGACCCGTGGATCCGGTCGGCGAGGAAGTGGTCGGCCCGGCCGGCCCCACCACCGCGACCCGCATGGACAAGTTCACCCGCATGATGCTCGACCAGGGCTTGCTGGCGATGGTCGGCAAGGCGGAACGCGGCGTGGATGCGACGAAGGCGATCGCCGAGGCGAAATCGGCCTATCTGATGGCGGTCGGCGGTGCCGCGTACCTCGTCGCGCGCGCGATCAAGGGGTCGAAGGTCGTCGGCTTCGCCGATCTCGGGATGGAGGCGATCTACGAGTTCGAGGTGCAGGACTTCCCCGTCACCGTCGCGGTCGATAGCGAAGGGCAGAACGTCCACCACCTCGCGCCGCTGGTGTGGCGCGAGAAGATCGCGAAGGAGCGGTTGCTGGAGGGGGTTTGATCGCTTCGACGTTCGTCATTGTCGGCGAAGGCAGTATCGCGGCGAAAGTCCACTCCAGCGTATCCCCGCGCAGGCGGGGATCCAGGGCCAAATGCGCAAGCCTGTGCTTTGCTTGGCTCTGGACCCGACGGGTTCACGAAAGAAGTGCACCGCCGATAGGGTGGCAGCTGGTGCGCCAGCCGGACCTGCGCGACCGCATCAGGCAAAGCCTTGCGATGGGGACGATGCGTCAAACATGCCCGGGGGCATGTTTGACGCATCGTCCGCCCGAGCAGATCGCCGGCCGACTGGCGCGCGAGGCTGGTCGTACCGTCATCAGTCATGGGTCAATCTACCGCTTCGTCGTTCCGCTCGGCCCAGAAGGATTACTGGCATCGCCTGCTACCCCGCGCCAGGTCGCGCCGTGGACGGTACCGTCTGCAAGGCGGCAGTCCCGCCAGCTTCATCAAGCACCGCCGCTCCAACCACGAACGCTCGCCCGCGGCACGGGACCGACGTCAGCCGGGCCATTGGGAAGCCGACTACATGCTGTTCTCGCGCTACGGCGACAACATCCTCGTCCTCCACGAGCGCACCATCCGCTTCACCATGCCGGATCAGCCACCCCACCGCAGGGCATCGATGACCGCTCGGCGTATCGCCCGGCAACTTCGCGATATCCCCCAGCCGTTGCGACGGACCATCAGCTTCGACAATGGTACCGAGTTCGCAGAACACCATCGCCTGCGGCACCTTGGGCTGCAGACCTTCTGCGATGTACGAAGCCCCTGGCAGAAGGGCGGGGTCGAGAACACCATCGGCCGCCTGCGACGCCTGCTGCCCCGCAAAACCGACCTCGACATCCTCTCACCCGATGCACTTCAAACGTGAATCCACATCCCAGCCTGCGCGGGGATGACGTTTCCATATGGATGGATCAAATGATGGTTGGGGAAAGTTCACGCCACTGCGGGTTCGTCCGTTCGATCAGCTCGAACTTCCAATTGCGATGCCAGCGCTTCATGCGCTTTTCGTGGGCGATGCAGGACAGGATGTCGTCGCCGCGTTCCGCCCAGACGAGGCGGTCGAGGTTATGCTTTGCGCAGTGAACGGAGCCGCCGCCGTTGCGGTGCTGGTGGATGCGGGTAGCGAGGTCGGCCGTGACGCCGACATACGTCGCGCCACGATAGCGGTCGGCCATGATATACATCCAGCCGTCCTTCCCCTCTTTCGTCATCGTCAGAAACAAGAAGAAGCGGGGCCCGAGGTCAAACCCGGGGTGACATAGCGGCGCAGGTGATGCGCCGCTACGTCAAAATACCCCGCACCTGCGAAACGATTTCGTTGCGCGCCGCGTTCACCGACCCGATGGCGCACCAAGACCTTCCTCCCCCGCCCGCAGGCCTGCTCGACGATGCCGGCCTGTTCCTCGATTTCGACGGCACGCTGGTCGACCTTGCCGACCGGCCCGAAGGGGTCGTGGTCGGCGACCGGCTCCGCGCGCTGCTCGCGCGGTTGCCCGACCGGCTGGACGGGCGGGTCGCGATCGTCAGCGGGCGGTCGGTCGCGCAGATCGACGGCTTTCTCGGCGACACCATCGCCCGCTTCGCCGTGGTCGGCAGCCATGGCGCGGAAATCCGTCCCGCCGGCGGCACGACCCTTCTGCCCGATCGTCCCGCCAGCCTGGCCGCGGCCGAGCGCGCGTTCGCCGACCGGTTCGGCGACGATCCGCGGGTCGTGATCGAGAGCAAGACGCTGGGCGTCGCGATCCATTATCGCGGCGCGCCGGAGGTGGAACAGGAAGCCCATGCGCTGGTCGACGCCTTTGCCCAGCGCGACGGGCTGACCGCGCAAGGCGGCAAGATGATGATCGAACTGCGCATGGACGGCCATGACAAGGGCACCGCGATCGCGACCCTGTGCGAAGGTCCGCCCTTTGCGGGCCATGCGCCGGTGTTCGTCGGCGACGACCTGACCGACGAACCCGGCATGGTCGTCGCCGCGCATCATGGCGGGGTGGGCATCCTGATCGGGCCGATGCGCGATACCGCGGCGGCGTACCGGCTGGACGACGTCGCCGCCTTTCTCGACTGGCTGGAGCTGAATGCATGACCGCGACGATGGATCTTTGGCCGATCGGAAACTGCCAGGTGTCGGCGCTGGTCGACCGCAACGGGCGCTTCGTCTGGGGCTGTCTGCCGCGGGTCGATGGCGACCCGGCCTTCTCCTCGCTGCTCGACGACCGGCGGCGCGGGTCGGACGGGGCGTTCGGTTTCTGGGAGATCGACCTCGACGGCTGTGTCGACACGCAGCAGACCTATATCCGCAACACCCCGGTGCTGGTGACGCGCCACACCGATGCGGCGGGCAATGCGATCGAGGTCGTCGACTTCTGTCCGCGCTTCAAGCGGCACGACCGGATGTATCGCCCGGTCGCCTTCTGCCGGATCGTACGGCCGCTTGCCGGGTCTCCGCGAATCCGGGTCCGGCTCCGCCCGTCGGTCGGCTGGGGCAGCGCACAGGCGGCACGCACGCGCGGGTCGAACCATATCCGCTACCTGCTCGACCAGGAGGCGATCCGCCTGTCGACCAGCGCCCCGGTCGGCTGGGTCGAGGACGAGCGGCTGTTCCGCGTCGAGCGCACGCTGCATTTCTTCCTCGGGCCGGACGAGAGCTTTTCCGACGAACTGCCCGCGTCGGTCGAGCGGATGCTGAAGAACACGATCGAGGAATGGCGCCACTGGGTGCGCGGCCTCGCCACGCCGGTCGAATGGCAGCAGGCGGTGATCCGCAGCGCGATCACGCTGAAACTGTGCCAGCATGAGGAAACCGGCGCGATCGTCGCGGCGCTGACCACCTCGATCCCCGAACATGCCGATAGCGGGCGCAACTGGGACTACCGCTACTGCTGGATCCGCGACGCCTATTACACCGTACAGGCGCTCAACCGCCTTGGTGCGCTGGACGTGCTGGAGGGGTATCTCGAATATCTGCGCAACATCGTCGACAACGCCGCCGACGGACAGATCCAGCCGCTCTATGGCGTGGGCGGAGAAGCGACGCTGGTCGAGCGCGAGGCCGAGGGGCTCGACGGCTATCGCGGCATGGGGCCGGTGCGCGTCGGCAACCAGGCGTACGAGCAGGTCCAGCACGACGCCTACGGCCAGATCATCCTGTCGAACGCGCAGGGATTTTTCGACCAGCGGCTGTTCCGCGTCGGCAAGCAGGCCGATTTCGAGGCGCTGGAGCCGATCGGCGAGCGGGCATGGGCGGCGTATGACAAGCCCGATGCCGGCCTGTGGGAGCTGCGCACCAAGAGCCACGTTCATACCTACAGCGCGGCGATGTGCTGGGCGGCGTGCGACCGCCTCGCCAATGTCGCCGGCACGCTGGGGCTTTCCGAGCGCGAGATGTTCTGGCGCGACCGCGCGACCGCGATGCGCACCAAGATCGAGCGCGAGGCATGGCGGCCCGAGACGAACCGCATGTCGGCGACCTTCGGCGGCGACGATCTCGACGCCAGCATCATCCAGCTGCTCGACCTGCGCTTCCTCGAACCCGACGATCCGCGCTTCGTCGGCACGCTGGAGGCGGTGGAGCGGGGGCTGCGGCGCGGCAGCCACATGCTGCGCTATGCGACCGAGGATGATTTCGGCCTGCCGCATACCGCTTTCAACGTGTGCACCTTCTGGCTGATCGAGGCGCTGCACGCGACCGGCCGCGACGAGGACGCGCGCGAACTGCTGGAGGAGATGCTGTCGCGCTGCACGCCCGCCGGGCTGCTGTCGGAGGATATCGACCCCGAAACCGGGGAATTATGGGGTAACTACCCGCAAACCTACTCGCTGGTCGGCATGATCAATTCCGCCGTCCTGCTGAGCAAGTCATGGAACGTCGTCAGATGAGTCGCTTGATCGTCATCTCGAACCGGGTGCAGGCCCCGCAGCCGGGCACCGGCGGCGGTGCGCAGGGCGGCCTCGCCGTCGCGCTGAACGCCGCGCTGGCCGAAGAGGACGGTATCTGGTTCGGCTGGTCGGGGGATACCAGCGACAATCGCGAGCTGCGCTTCCAGACCTATGGCGGCGTGACCAGCGCGGTGATGGATCTGTCCGAACAGGACGTCGAGGAATATTACGACGGCTATGCCAACCGGACGCTGTGGCCGCTGTTCCACTACCGGCTCGACCTGACCGAGTTCGAACGCGATTTCCAGGGCGGCTACGAACGCGTCAACCGCGTGTTCGGCGAACGCATCGGCCCGCATATCGAACCCGACGACCTGATCTGGGTCCATGACTATCACATGATCCCGCTCGGCTGGGTATTGCGCCAGCAGGGCGTGACCAACCGCATGGGCTTCTTCCTCCACATCCCGTGGCCGCCGCGCCGGCTGCTGACCGCGCTGCCCGACCATCGCCGGATGGTGGAGGCGCTGTTCGCCTATGACGTGGTGGGGTTCCAGAACGAGGAATGGCTCGACAGCTTCTTCAACTATGTCCGCGAGGAGATGGGCGGGTCGATCGACGGCAATTCGGTGACGGTCGGCGGCCGCACGATCTGTGCGATCAGCTGCCCGATCGGGATCGAGGCAAAGGACTTCATGGCCGGCGCGAACGGACCCGTCGCCAAGGCGGCGCAGCTCAACCAGCTCGAGAGCGCGGTCGGGCGCAGCCTGATCGTCGGCGTCGACCGGCTGGACTATTCGAAGGGGCTGCCCGAACGCTTCGCCGGCTACGAACGCTTCCTGCAGAACCATCCCGACCGGCGCGCGCTGGTGTATCTGCTGCAGATCGCCCCGCCGTCGCGCACCGCGGTGCAGACGTACCGCGACATCCGCAACACGCTGGAACAGATGTCGGGGCGGATCAACGGCGCCTATGCCGATACCGACTGGGTGCCGATCCGCTATGTGAACAAGGGCTATCCGCGCGAGGTGCTGGCCGGCATCTACCGTGCGGCGCGCATCGGGCTGGTCACGCCCTTGCGCGACGGCATGAACCTGGTCGCGAAGGAATATGTCGCGGCACAGGACCCGCGCGATCCCGGCGTGCTGATCCTGTCGCGCTTCGCCGGCGCCGCGCAGCAGCTGTCGGTCGGCGCGATCCTCATTAACCCCTACAGCGCCGAGGATATCGCCGACGGCATCGACAAGGCGCTGCGGATGCCGCGCGCCGAACGGATCGACCGGTGGCAGGCGATGATCGACAATGTCGTCGAGGAAGATGTGATCTGGTGGCGCAAGCGGTTCATCGACGCGCTGACGGCGGAGCCGAACGCGGCCTGAGCTGACCTCACCGTCGCCCCGGCGCTGGTCGTTGGTGCGCCTGAGCTGGGCATGGACGAAGCGGTAGATCGTCTCGTGGCTGATGACCGGGTGCCCTGCCTCACGGCGCAAGCGACCCGAGACCTGCTCGGGCGACCAGCCAGTGGCGAGACGATCGAGGATGGTCTCGCGCAACGCGTCCTCGCGCTCCAGGCGACAGCCGCGCCAGCGGCGTGCCGCAGGCGGTGTCCGGGCATAAGCGGGCCGGTAGCCGATCTTTGCGCCGGCATTGCGCCTCAACTCGCGCGAGACGGTCGACGGCTCGCGATCCAGAGCTGCAGCGATCTGCCGGAGCGATCGAACAGCGTTCCTCAAGCGTGAGCTGGCAGTAAGTCGACATGGCAGCACCTGTCTCAGGTGCTGCACTTCGTTTGTGAACTCAGGCCCGGGTCAGGTCCGGGATGACGGTGAGGGGAGGGGGCTCTTACCCATCCAAGGGGTGGCGAACCCCCGCCGCACGCTTTATGCACACCACCCATGACAGCCCGGATCATCGACGGAAAAGCCTTCGCCGCCACGTTGCGCGCGCGGGTCGCCACCCATGCCGCCGCCTTCGCGGACACCGCCGGCCGTCCCGCCGGCCTCGCGGTCGTGCTGGTCGGCGAGGATGCGGCCTCGTCGGTCTATGTCCGCTCGAAGGGCAAGGCGACGCGCGAGGCGGGCATGGCCAGCTTCGAACACCGCCTGCCAGCCGACGTGGCGCAGGACGAGCTGATCGCACTGGTCGAACGGCTCAACGCCGATCCCGCGGTCGACGGCATCCTCGTCCAGCTGCCGCTGCCCAAACATCTCGACAGCGACGCGGTGCTGCTGACGATCGATCCCGAAAAGGATGTCGACGGCTTCCACCCGGTCAATGCCGGGCGGCTGGCGACCGGGCTGCCGGGCATGGTGCCGTGCACCCCTTATGGTTGCCTGTTGCTTTTGCGCGACGTGCTGGGCGACCTGTCGGGGCTGGACGCGGTGGTGGTCGGGCGGTCGAACATCGTCGGCAAGCCGATGGCGGCGCTGCTGACCGCCGCGAGCTGCACCGTCACCATCGCCCATTCGCGCACCCGCGACCTCGCCGACCATGTCCGCCGTGCCGATATCGTCGTCGCCGCCGTCGGTCGCGCGAACTTCGTGCGCGGCGACTGGCTGAAGCCCGGTGCAACCGTCATCGACGTCGGCATCAACCGCACCGACGGGGGCCTTGTCGGCGATGTCGACTTCGCCCCGGCCGTTGCGGTGGCGGGTGCGATCACCCCGGTGCCCGGCGGCGTCGGCCCGATGACCATCGCGTGCCTGCTGCGCAACACGCTGGTCGCCGCGCATCGCCGGGAAGGCATCGCTTTCGACGACAAGACGCTATGATCGAGCTGTTCGTCTCGTCGCTCATCACCTTCTTCGTGGTGATCGACCCGCCGGGCTGCGCGCCGATCTATGCCGGCCTCACCACCGGCGCGTCCGACGTGCAGCGGCGTGCGATGGCGATCCGCGCGGTCGGCATCGCCACCGCGATCCTGCTGGTCTTCGCGCTGTTCGGACAGGCGCTGCTCAAGGCGCTGGGCATCAGCCTCGACAGCTTCCGCATCGCCGGCGGCATCATGCTGTTCCTGATCGCGCTGGAAATGGTGTTCGAAAAGCGGACCCAGCGCCGCGAGGATCGCGCGCAGAAGATCATCGAGACGCCGGAGGTCGAGGACGTGTCGACCTTCCCCATGGCGATGCCGATGATCGCCGGGCCGGGGTCGATCGCATCGGTCATGCTGCTGATGAGCCAGGTCGGCGACTGGACGGCGCGCGCGGTCGTGCTGGGGGCGCTCGGCACCATCCTGCTGATGACGCTGCTCGCGCTCCTTGCCGCGGGTCCGATCATGCAGTTGCTGGGCGCGCGGATCGAGGCGGTCATCACCCGGCTGCTCGGCGTGCTGCTGGCGGCGCTGGCCGCACAGTTCGTGATCGACGGGCTGCGCGCCAGTTTCCTGTGATGTCGATACGCCCGTATTCATTTCGTGGTGTTGCTTATTCGTTACACCCGATACGAAAGTGTGATTCAATCCTGCTATACGTATTTACAGTCGTCGTACGATAGCCCGATACCTTGGGACGTGAACCGAGCCTTTCAGGGAGGCGAGGGGACTGTCCAAAAGCCTGAAAAGGCGGAAAAACAAGGGCTCCTACGAATGATTGCTACCATGATGCGCGCATCGCTGCGTCGCGGCACCGCCTTGTCGGTGATCGCCACCGCCGGCCTCTTCGCCGCGCCGGCCTTTGCGCAGGACGTCGCTCCCGCGGGCACCACCGTTCCCGTGCCGCAGACGCCGGAAGCCGACACGACGCAGGATATCGTCGTCACCGGTTCGATCCTGCGCGGCGCCGACAGCGGCATCTCGCCGGTCACCACGCTGACCGCGGAAAACCTCGACGCGCGCGGCATCAACACGGTGCAGGACGCGATCCAGCTGCTGTCGTCGAACAACGGCCCGGCGCTGACCAACTCGTTCACCGCCAACGGCGCGTTCGCCGGCGGTGCATCGGCGGTCTCGCTGCGCGGCCTGTCGACCAGCTCGACGCTGGTGCTGTTCGACGGCCTGCGCGCCGCCTACTACCCGCTCGCCGACGACGGTTCGCGTAACTTCGTCGACCTGAACACCATCCCCGACGACATCGTCGACCGCGTCGAAGTGCTGCGCGACGGCGCGTCGTCGAGCTACGGCGCCGACGCGATCGCGGGCGTGGTCAACATCATCACGAAGCGCGCGTTCAACGGCGTTTCGGGCCGCGTCGAAGCCGGCATCTCGGAAGACGGCGTCGCCGCGAACCAGCGCATCACGCTGACCGCCGGCACCGGCGATCTCGATGAAAAGGGCTACAACGCCTATATCAGCGGCTTCTATTTCCGCAGCGAAGGCGTGAAGAACCGCGACCTGCCGGGCCTGTTCGCCACCGACGACCAGCGCAGCATCGGCGGTCCGAACGGCGTGTTCAACGGCCAGAACGCCGCCGGCGAAATCAACGGCTTCAACGTCGGCAGCACCTTCTACGTCCGTCCGGGCACGTCGGGCCGCTACCAGATCCTCAACCCGGGCGCTGGTTGCTTTGCCGGACCTTCGGTCACGCCGACCGCTGCCGACCTGGTCCGTGTCAACGCAGCGGGCCAGCCGGTCAACGCGGCACTGCCGGTTTCGAACGTCTGCCAGGAAGACTTCACCTACAACTACGGCAACGTGACGCCGGACATCGAACGCTTCGGCGGTTCGGCACGCGTCACCGCCAAGGTAGGCGATTCGTCGGAAGCGTTCCTGTCGGTCAACTTCCAGCAGACCCGTTCGAGCTATTACGGTTCGACCGGCACGATCCGCGGCAATGCGCCGACCGGCATCCTGTTCCCGCAATTCTCGACCTCGTCGGGCGCAGCGACCTTCGCACCCGGCTCGGCCATCCTGACGCTGCCGGTATTCGTCTGCGCCGCGCGGGTGAACTGCACCGCGGCCAATGGTCGCCTGAACCCGAACAACCCGTTCGCCGCCGCCGGCCAGACCGCGCAGATCCTCGGCCGCAACCAGGAACTGCAGTATAACGAGACGCGCAGCCGCGTGTATCGTGCCGCCTTCGGCCTGTCGGGCACGATCTTCAGCGACATCGACTACAACTTCAACGCGACCGCAATGCACACCGACCTGCGTCGTACGCAGGACGGCTACGTCTTCATCCAGAACCTGCTGAACGTCATCGCCGACGGGTCGTACAACTTCGTCAACCCGGGCCAGAACAGCCAGGCGGTGAAGGACTATGTCACCCCGGTGAACATCACCGACGCGTCGTCGGATCTGTACCAGGCGCAGGTGACCTTCACGAAGTCGCTGTTCGAACTGCCCGGCGGTCCGCTGCAGCTCGGCGTCGGCGGGTCGATCTTCTACGAAGCGGTCGACGCGCCCAGCGCCAACCCGGACACCAATGGCCCGGCGCAGCGCTACTTCACGATCAACGCGTTCGGTACCGAAGGCAATCGTACCGTCAGTTCGGCCTTCGGTGAAATCCAGGCGCCGATCTTCGACATGCTCGATGTCAACCTGTCGGGGCGCTACGATCACTATTCGAGCGGTCAGAGCAACTTCTCGCCGAAGGCAGGGGCCCGGTTCAAGCCGTTCCGCCAGCTGACGATCCGCGGCACGTGGTCGCGCGGTTTCCGTATCCCGAGCTTCGCGGAAGCCAACGCGCTGCCGACGACGGGCTATGTCAGCCAGTCGATCGCCAACGTGCCGGCCAGCTTCCGTGCGCAGTACGGCGCGGCCTGTGCCAACGATGCGACGGCATCGACCGCGTGCCCGACCTATCTGACCGCCTATTCGATCGGGTCGACCACGCTCGCCTCGCCGAACCTGCAGCCGGAAAAGTCGCGCAGCTTCACCGCCGGCGTGCAGTTCACCCCGATCCCGAACTTCACGTTCACGGTCGACTACTTCAACATCAAGAAGACCGGCGCGATCACCTCGCCGTCGAACGCTGCCGCGATCGCCGCCTATTATGCAGGTCAGCCAATCCCGGCCGGGTTCAACGTCATTCCGGACGCCCCGGACGTCAACCTGCCCAACGGCCGCCCGCGTATCGGCTTCGTCGAATCGCAGCTGATCAACTCCGACACGATCACTTCGGAAGGTCTCGACTTCGGTCTGACCGGCCGCGTCGACTTCGGTGGCTTCCAGTGGCGGACCGCGGCGAATGCCAGCCTGCTGCTCGAACTCAGCACGACCTTCCCGGACGGTTCGAAGGAAACCTATGTCGACACGCTCGGCAACTTCAACCTGACGGCGGGCAACGGCACGTTCAAGTGGCGCGGCAACTGGTCGAACACCTTCTCGTTCGACCGCGTCGACGTGACCGGCACCGTGAACTACGTCTCGGGCTACGACCTTTCGGCGGAAGACCAGGGTGGCGACTATCGCGACTGCTCGCTGGCGCCGGAATATGTCGACTGCCGCGTGAAGAGCTACATCACGGCCGACATGAACGTCAGCTTCAACGTCAACGACAAGGTCACCTTCTACGTCAACGCGTTGAACATCTTCGACCGGCTCCCGCCGCTCGACGTGGTCACCTACGGCGCGCACCTCTACAACCCGGTCCAGGGCGGCAACGGCATCTTCGGCCGCAGCTTCCGCGCCGGTGCGAAGTTCGGCTTCTAGGCGCACCACCATCGCAGCCTTTGCGGGCCGCTTCCCAACCGGGAAGCGGCCCTTTTTGTGTCCGGCGGGGTGGCCCCATCAAATCCGATCGTTCGGTATCTGTGTCGTGGATCGGTGCGGCAAGGTGACCATCGATTCGTGCAAGGCCGGGGCAGTTTTCGCAGTCAGTATCATATCGGGCCGCTCAGCGGAGTGGTGAATTGCTCTACGAAGCCGATACTCAATGTATTTTGCATATCGTTAATCAAAAAAAGATATGCAAAACCAGGGCATATAAATATCAATGTGATCTATAGCTTCTTGAGTAAGAGCAGATAGATAAAAGCAATACAGTTGTATTTAACGGATGAAATATCCACTGTTACTAAAAAACCACGTCATTATGATTTCGTTTCATTGCAGCGTGCTACCGATTGCTAACTAAGTTTTTTGCTCACTAGTCTTGCAATGTGGCACCGTCATTGCGGTGTGGTGAGGGAACAGGGAAAAAAATGAAGCAAACCGTGCGTGCCACCTTGTTGGCATCGACGTTGATAATCGGGTTCGCAGCGCCGGCGATGGCGCAGGACGTGCCGGCTACCGCCGGTGCCGATGCGGGCGACGATGCGATCGTCGTCACCGGATCGCGCATCGCGCGTCCGAACCTGGTATCGAACAGCCCGATCAAGGTCGTGACCGGCGACCAGACCGTCGCTAACGCCGACATCACGCTCGACACCTACCTGAACACGCTACCCGGCGTGAACCCGGCGGGTACGACGACGTCGAACAATCCCGGCAACGGCGGCCAGGCGAATATCGATCTTCGCGGCCTCGGCGCGAACCGCAATCTGGTGCTGATCGACGGTCGCCGCGCAATGGTGTCGGCGTCGAACCAGACGGTCGATATCAACACGATCCCGCAGGCGCTGATCGATCGCATCGACGTCATCACCGGTGGTGCCGGCGCGACCTACGGCGCCGACGCCGTCGCAGGCGTTGTGAACATCATTACAAAGCGCGACTTCAAGGGCCTCGACGCCCGCGTGTCCTACGCCAACTCGGTGCCGTACACCGATGCGCGCGAGTATCAGTTCTCGGCAGTCGCCGGATACAACTTCGCCGACGATCGCGGCAATATCACCATCGGCGGCGATTATTCGCAGCGTCAGGGGCTTATCAAGAGCCAGCGCGCCTTCGCCGCGAATGCGACCGCAACCACGTCGTTCCTGCCCGAAGGCCTGTATGCCCCGTCGGGCAACGCCCCGACCCAGGCGGCGATCGACTCTTATTTCGCGCAGTTCGGTGCGGCGGCCGGTTCGGTCGCGCGCGGCAGTTCGCTGATCGGCTTCAACAATGACGGCTCGCTGTTCTCGCGCGGCGTGTTCAACAGCCCGGCGAACGTCGTCAATTTCCGCTATCCGATCGACACCGCGGTCAATGCCAACCTGTTCCCCGACGTCTATTCGTACAATTTCGACGCGGTGAACATCCTGACGCTGCCACTCGAGCGCAAGTCGGCGTTTGCCAAGACACGCTTCGAGATTACCGACCACATCGAAGCGTTCGTGCAGGGCAATTACGCCAGCTACAACGCTACGACCGCGCTCGCGCCGACGCCGATCCCGACCGTAGCTGCGCAGTCGCTGTCCGGCACCAACCCGATCCGCGTGAAGACCGCGCTGATTCCGACCGGCGGATCGGTCACCAGCAACCAGCTGATCATTCCGGTCAGCAACCCGTTCATCCCGGCTGCCTTCCGCGCGCTGCTGGCGACACGGACCGGCGATAACGCGAATCTGGTCGGCAGCGGCGCGACCGAGCCGTTCCTGATGCGGCAGCGCACGCTGGCGGCGGGTCTGCGTGAATCGCGGTACGACAACGAAGTCTACCAGATCGTCGGTGGCCTGCGCGGCGACCTGACCGACTGGCTGCGCTACGAAGCATCGTACAGCTACGGCAAGACGGTCATCACGCAGACGCAGAGCGGGAACATCGATACCCAGCGGCTGCAGAACATGCTGGAAGCCGCGGACGGCGGTAACAGCCTGTGCGCCGGCGGTTTCAATCCGTTCGGTCGCCAGCCGCTGAGCGAGGCGTGCATCACCTATCTGTCGGTGAATGCCACGCTGCAAACCTCGTTCACCCAGCGTATTGCGCAAGGGTACCTGACTGCCGACCTCGCCGAACTGCCCGGCGGCACCGTCACTGCGGTCGCCGGTATCGAAAGCCGCAAGTTCCGTTACGACTTCGATCCGGGTGCGCTGAGCGGCCCGATCTCGGGCTTCAACGCGCAGAACCCGGCCGGCGGAACCAACAACTTCACCGACTATTTCGGCGAAGTCCTGCTGCCGTTCGTCAAAGATGCGGCATGGGCAAAGACGCTCGAACTGTCGCTGGGCGTGCGCGCCTCGCGCAACTCGGTGCGTGACACGGTCAAGGGCATTGACGGCCGCAGCGGCACCGACTGGTCGTACAAGGCCGAACTGACCTATGCGCCGATCGACGAAGTCCGTCTGCGCGGCAGCTACCAGCGTGCGGTTCGTGCGCCGAACTTCGCTGAACTGTTCGACGGCGGCGGAAACAACCCGCAATATTTCGACCCCTGCTCGGTCACCAGCACGGCACGCACCGGTGCGGCTGCGGCCCAGCTGGCCACCCTGTGCGCCAATACCGGCGTCGGATCGCCCGGTTCGTTCGTCCAGACGCCGGGTACGCAGATTTCGCTGGAAGTCGCAGGCAACACCAATCTTAAGCCGGAAACGGCCGACACCTTCACCGGCGGCGTCGTGTTCAGCGGCTTCTCGGGTGGTCTCCGTCGTCTGCGCGCATCGGTCGATTACTACAACATCAAGATCAAGGACGTGATCCTCTCGCCGGATCCGAATCTGCTGGTCGCCGATTGCTATAACTACTTCGGTCGCAACTCGAACTACAGCGCGACGCAGAACAGCTGCACCTTCCTGGTCCGCGCGGGCGGCGAAGTCCTGGGCGTCGGCGCCAATGGTGGCGATCCGTTCCCGGGCATCAATGGCGGTTTCGTCAAGACGTCCGGTATCGACTTCCAGCTCGGCTATGGCTTCGACCTGCCGTTCCTGGGTGATGGCGCGGCCCTCACCACCGATCTGCTCGCGACCCGCGTGATCGACTACAAGCAGAAGGAGTTCACCGACCTTCCCGCGATCGATTACAACGGGACCGTCGCGTTCTTCGGTGCGGGCTTGGGTGCGTCGTCGCCGAAGTGGCGTGGTACGCTGAACACCTCGCTGGCGTTCAGCAAGGAACTCTCGTTCGTCAGCCGTATCCGTTACATTGACAAGATGGAGAACCGGGCATCGCGTATCTATCTCGGCGAGCGTTCGTTCACCGGCGCCGAAGCGGTGTGGTATTTCGATTTCAGCATTGCGGCCGAGATCGAGAACATGACGCTGCGTCTGGGCGTCAACAACGCCTTCGATCGCAAGCCGCCGGCCTACCAGCCCAACGTGCAGTCGGGCACCGATCCGTCGTTGTACGACGTCATTGGTCGTCGCGCATTCGTCTCGGCGGGCCTGCGTTTCTGATGCAAACCAGTTAAACTGCAAAACTGGAGGCGGCGGGGAGCGATCCCCGCCGCCTTTCTTCGTCACCCCACCCGCAACTCCAGCCGCCCATCGCCCTCGTCCACCCGCACCGTCGCCCCGTCGCGGACCTCGCCGCGCAGGATCAGGTCGGCCAGCGGGTCCTGCAGGTAGCGTTGCACCGCGCGCTTCAATGGCCGCGCGCCATAGACCGGATCGTAACCGACCCGGCCCAGCCACGCCCGCGCCGCGTCGCTCAGTTCCACCTTCACCTTGCGCTCGGCCAGCAGCCGGCCGACGCGACCGACCTCGATATCGACGATCGGCGCCATGTGATCGGCGGCCAACCGGTGGAACAGGATGATCTCGTCCAGCCGGTTGAGGAATTCCGGCCGGAAATGCGCGCGGACCACGTCCATCACCTGCGGCTCGACCTCCTCGACCGGCTGCCCGTCGGCCAGGTTGGTCAGGTACTGCGAACCCAGGTTCGACGTCAGGATGATGATCGTGTTCGAGAAATCGACCGTGCGCCCCTGGCCATCGGTCAGCCGGCCGTCGTCCAGCACCTGCAACAGGATGTTGAAGACGTCGCCATGCGCCTTCTCCACCTCGTCGAACAGCACGACCTGATAGGGCCGCCTGCGCACCGCCTCGGTCAGCACGCCGCCTTCCTCATAGCCGACATAGCCCGGCGGGGCGCCGATCAGCCGCGCGACCGCGTGCTTTTCCATGAACTCGCTCATGTCGATGCGGACCATCGCGTTCGGATCGTCGAACAGGAACTCGGCGAGGCTCTTGGTCAGCTCGGTCTTGCCGACGCCGGTCGGTCCCAGGAACAGGAACGACCCCAGCGGCCGGTTCGGGTCCTGTAGCCCCGCGCGCGAACGACGCACGGCGGTGGCGACGGCGCGCACCGCCTCGGCCTGTCCGATCACCCGCTTGCCCAGCATCTTTTCCATCTGGAGCAGCTTCTCGCGCTCGCCCTCCAGCATCCGGTCGACCGGAATCCCGGTCCAGCGGCTGACGACGCCGGCGATGTCGTCGGCGGTCACCTCCTCGCGCAGCATCGCGCCCGCCGATGCGCCCGCCGCCTCGGCCAGCTGCTTTTCCAGCGTCGGGATGGTGCCATAGGTCAGCTCGGACATCTTCGCGAGGTCGCCCGAGCGCTGCGCCTGTTCCAGCGCCATGCGCGCGGCGTCGAGCTGTTCCTTGAGCTTCGCCTCCGATGCGATCTTGTCGCGCTCGGCCTGCCAGCGCGTCGTCAGCCCGGCCAGCACCTGCTCGGCATTGGCCAGTTCCTCCTCCAGCGTGTCGAGCCGGTCGACACTCGCCGCGTCGCTTTCGCGCTTCAGCGCCTCGCGCTCGATCTTCATGCGCAGGATGCGACGGTCGAGGCTCTCGATCTCCTCGGGCTTGCTCTCCACCTCCATCCGGATGCGGCTGGCGGCCTCGTCCATCAGGTCGATCGCCTTGTCGGGCAGGAAGCGGTCGGTGATGTAGCGGTTCGAAAGCGTCGCCGCCGACACCAATGCACCGTCGGTGATCCGCACGCCATGGTGCAGCTCGTATTTTTCCTTCAGCCCGCGCAGGATGCTGATCGTGTCTTCGACGGTCGGCTCGCCGACGAACACCGGCTGGAACCGCCGCTGGAGCGCGGGGTCCTTTTCGACATGCTTGCGATATTCGTCGAGCGTCGTCGCGCCGATGCAATGCAGCTCGCCGCGCGCGAGCGCGGGTTTCAGCAGGTTGCCGGCGTCCATCGCCCCTTCGGATTTGCCGGCGCCGATCAGCTGGTGCATCTCGTCGATGAACAGGATGATCTGTCCGTCGGCGCCCTTCACCTCGTCGAGCACGCCCTTCAGCCGTTCCTCGAACTCCCCGCGATATTTGGCGCCGGCGATCAGCGATCCCATGTCGAGCGACATCAGCGCGCGGTCCTTCAGCCCCTCGGGCACGTCGCCATTGGCGATGCGCAGCGCGAGGCCTTCGGCGATCGCGGTCTTGCCGACGCCGGGTTCGCCGATCAGCACCGGATTGTTCTTGGTCCGCCGCGCCAGGATCTGGATCGTGCGGCGGATCTCCTCGTCGCGGCCGATGACAGGATCGAGCTTGCCGTCGCGCGCCGCCGCCGTCAGGTCGCGCGCGAATTTCTTCAGCGCATCGTACCGATCCTCGGCCCCGGCGGTGTCGGCGCTGCGCCCGCCACGCAACTTGTCGATCGCGGTGTTCAGCCCCTGCGGCGTGACACCGGCCGTGGCCAGCGCCTTGCCCGCCCCCCCCGGCGACAGCGTCAGCGCCAGCAGCAGCCGCTCGACGGTGACGAAGCTGTCGCCCGCCTTGGTCGCGATCTGTTCGGCCTGATCGAGCAGCCGCACGGTATCGTTGTCGAGGCCCGGCGAGCTCTGCGCGCCCGACCCCGACACCGACGGCACCTTCGTCAGCGCGGCGTCGGTTTCGGCATTGGCCCGGCGCGCATCGCCCCCGGCGGCGGCGATCAGGCCGGACGCCATGCCCTGATCGTCGTCGAGCAGCGCCTTCAGGATATGTTCGGGGCTGATCCGCTGGTGACTGTTGCGGATCGCCACCGTCTGCGCGGCCTGCAGAAAGCCTTTCGCGCGGTCGGTGAATTTCTCTAGGTTCATGGGATGCTCCCCTGTGCTGTTGCCGGCGATATGGTGTGATATATGGGCAACACAAGGGGAGGGCGGAGCGGATCGCTGCGCCTATTCCCCGGCGGGCGGCAACGGTATCATCCATTCCGCGAACAGTACCGGCAGGCTCGCGGCGATGCCGGTCGCCGCGATGCCCAGCGCCATCCAGTGCCGCGGCTGCGTCGGCATCGGCCAGCCGAGCCGCGAGGCCAGTGCAAGCCAGACGAACAGCGCGGCGATGCCAAGCACGATCACGAGATTCGCCCGCACGCTCGCTCGCGCCAGCGCATCGCGTTCGAACTCGTCGAGCGGCAACGCCCGCGTGCTCCGGCCGAACGGCGACATCGCCATCGCCATAATCGACGGGAAGATCGCGGGGGTCACTTCGGGCAGCCACGCCGCCGGATCGCCATCGGCGCGCAGTTCGATCACCGGCAGCGCCACTGCAAGGATCGCCGCCGCGAGCAACAGCCAGCGCGTCCGTCCCGACCGACCGGGAATGGTCGGCGCATGGGGATCATAGCCACCGGTCGCCGATACGCCGTGCTCGGTCATCTGCTGTCTCCTTCGCGACGCAGCGCGTCGGCCATCGGGGGGAAGGGGGTAAGCGAAAACAGCAACTCGACCGGCACCGCGAACCGTTCCGCGATGCGCAGCGCCAGTTCGAGGCTGGGCTTGTAGTCGCCCCGTTCGAGATAGCCGATCGTCTGTGGATTGACGCCGACCGCTTCCGCCAGATCGCGGCGCGACAGGCGATGGTCGGCACGGAACAGGGCGATACGGTTGTGCATTCGAATCGATGTGTATCGACATTGTTGTATTGCGTAAACACAACAAATGAAGCGCGGCAGCTTGCCATGCGACCACCGGTGACCGATGGTGCAGCGTTTCCGATCATACGGCGTTCAGCAGCGATGGGTCGCGTCATACACATCGTCGGCTGGGGGCTGGTCTGGATCGTGGCGGCGCTGTGCCTCGCGGTGACGATCGCGCCGCGCTTCCTCGACCGGATCTATTATCGCGGCGTGGCCGGCGACCATTTCGACGGCGCGCGCTTCTTCAATCCCGATGGCGACGATACCAGTGTGCCCCCGGGGGGCAGCCGCCGCGGCTACTTCTGGCGGCAGGCGACCGGCAGCGACGGGCGGCCGGCATGGCCTGCCCGGGTGCCGGTGGCGGCGGCGAAGCCCGCCGAACTGCTCGCCCCCGCGACCCTCCGGCCGCGCGATCCGGCACGAACGCCGATGCGCGTCACGTGGGTCGGCCATGCCAGCGTGCTGGTGCAGGTGCCCGGCCTCAACATCCTGACCGATCCGGTCTGGAGCGACCGCGCCGGCCCGTTCGGCTTCGGGCCGAAGCGCGTGGCCGATCCCGGCATCGCGCTCGCCGACCTGCCGAAGATCGACCTGATCCTCATCAGCCATAACCATTACGACCATCTCGACCTGTCGACGCTCAGGCGCCTCTGGGATCGCGACCGGCCCGCGATCGTCACAGCCCACGGCAACGACGCGATCCTGCGCAGCGCCGGCATGACTGCGACCGCGCTCGACTGGCGACAGGCGGAGCGGATCGGCGGGGCGACCGTCCATGTCGTGCGCAACCACCATTGGTCGAGCCGCTGGTTCGTCGACCGCAACCGTGCGCTGTGGTCGGCGTTCGTCGTCGAACTGCCCGGCGGCAACCTGTTCTTCGCGGGCGACACCGGCATGGGCGACGGTGCATGGGTGCGCGAGGCGGCGGCGCTCGGCCCGATCCGCCTCGCGCTGATCCCCATTGGCGCGTTCCGCTTCCAGCCCGGCCAGATGGCCAGCGGCGCGCATATCGGCCCGGTCGACGCGCTCGACGTGTTCCGGCGGCTGGGTGCGTCGCGGGGGATGGCGATCCACTGGGGCACGTTCCGCCTGTCCTACGAAGGCTGGGCCACCCCGCCGAAATTGCTGACCGCCGCCAGGCGTTGCGCCGGGCAGGGCGACCGCCGCTTCGGCGCCGTCGCGATCGGCCGCCCGATCGATATCGCCCCCTTCACCGCACCGCCGCCCCCCGCCTTCGACCGCGCCGCGATCCTGCGCTGCCTCGACACGCCGGCGGGCAACGCCTTGCGTTGACCGGCCCACCCGGCCTAATGGTAACGACATATACGATCCGGCAACGGCCGGACAACTGGAGAGAGACATGCTCGATTTCGCGCTCGGCGAGATGGCGGACGCCATCCGCGAGACCACGCAGCGCTTCGCCGCCGACCGGATCGCGCCGATCGCGGCGGCGGTCGATGCCGACGATCGATTCCCGGTCGAGCTGTGGCCTGAAATGGGCGCGCTCGGCCTGCACGGCATCACCGTGAAGGAAGAGGATGGCGGCCTCGGCCTCGGCTATCTCGAACATGTCGTCGCGTGCGAGGAAGTGGCGCGGGCTTCGGCATCCGTCGGCCTGTCCTACGGCGCGCACTCCAATCTGTGCGTCAACCAGATCGCGCGCTGGGGCAATGCGGAGCAGAAGGCCAAATATCTGCCCAAACTCATCAGCGGCGACCATGTCGGATCGCTGGCCATGTCCGAAGCCGGCGCCGGGTCCGACGTCGTCTCGATGAAGCTACGCGCCGACAAGGTGGAGGGCGGCTGGCGGCTGAACGGCACGAAATTCTGGATCACCAACGCCCCCTATGCCGCGACCTTGGTCGTCTATGCGAAGACCCAGCCGGATGCCGGATCGAAGGGAATCACCGCCTTCCTGATCGAACAGGATTTCGCCGGCTTCTCGATCGGTCAGAAGATCGACAAGATGGGGATGCGCGGATCGCCGACCGCCGAGCTGGTGTTCGACGACTGTTTCGTCCCTGCCGAGAACGTCATGGGGCCGCTCAACGGCGGCGTCGGCGTGCTGATGTCGGGCCTCGATTACGAACGCGTCGTGCTGTCGGGCATCCAGCTTGGGCTGATGCAGGCGTGCCTCGACACCGTCCTGCCCTTCGTCGCCGAGCGCAAGCAGTTCGGCAAACCGATCGGCGCGTTCCAGCTGATGCAGGGCAAGATCGCCGACATGTCGGTCGCGCTCAACTCCGCCCGCGCGTACGTCTATGCCGTGGCGAAGGCGTGCGACGCCGGCCGCACCACCCGCCACGACGCTGCGGGTGCGATCCTGCTGGCGTCGGAAAATGCGGTGAAGGTCGCCAACGACGCGATCCAGGCGCTGGGCGGCGCGGGCTATACGAAGGACTGGCCGGTCGAACGCTATTATCGCGATGCGAAGCTGCTCGACATCGGTGCCGGGACCAACGAAGTTCGCCGGATGCTGATCGGTCGCGAATTGCTGGGCGAGGGGACGCGCGCACAATGACGGTGCTGCCGACGCTGATCGACCGAAGCTCGGACGGTTTCGCCACCAATGCCGCGCACAATGCGGCACTGGCCGAAGACCTGCGCGAGCGGGTTGCCACCACGTCGCTGGGCGGGCCGGAGCGCAGCCGCGAGCGCCATGTGTCGCGCGGGAAACTGCTGCCGCGCGACCGCATCCACCGCGTGCTCGACGCCGGATCGCCGTTCCTCGAAATCGGCGCGCTGGCGGCAAACGGCATGTATGGCGACGAGGCCCCGGCGGCGGGCGTCATCGCCGGCATCGGGCAGGTGCATGGCCGGCAGGTGATGGTCGTCGCCAACGATCCCACCGTGAAGGGCGGCGCGTACTTCCCGATGACGGTCAAGAAGCACCTGCGCGCGCAGGAGATCGCGACCGAGAATCACCTGCCGTGCATCTATCTGGTCGACAGCGGCGGCGCGAACCTGCCGCATCAGGCGGAGGTCTTTCCCGACCGCGACCATTTCGGCCGCATCTTCTTCAACCAGGCGCAGATGTCGGCCAAGGGCATCCCGCAGATCGCCTGCGTGCTCGGCAGTTGCACCGCCGGCGGCGCGTACGTGCCCGCCATGTCCGACGAGACGGTGATCGTGCGCGGGCAGGGGACGATCTTCCTCGCCGGCCCGCCGCTGGTAAAGGCGGCGACCGGCGAGGTCATCAGCGCCGAGGAACTGGGCGGGGCCGACACCCATGGCCGCAGGTCGGGCGTGGTCGATCATGTCGCCGACGACGACGAACAGGCGCTGCTGATCGTCCGCGACATCGTGGCGACGCTTGCGCCGCCGCGCCGCGCCGAAATGGCGCTGGCCGATCCGCGCCCGCCGCTCCACGACCCCGCCGACCTCGCCGGCATCGTCCCGACCGACGTCCGCGCGCCCTATGACGTGCGCGAGGTGATCGGCCGAATCGTCGACGGTTCGGAGTTCCACGAATTCAAGCCACTCTACGGCACGACGCTGGTCTGCGGCTTCGCGCGCATCTGGGGAATGCCGGTCGCAATCCTCGCCAACAACGGCGTGCTGTTTTCCGAAAGCGCGCAGAAGGGCGCGCATTTCATCGAACTCGCCTGCCAGCGCCGCACGCCGCTGCTGTTCCTCCAGAACATTTCCGGCTTCATGGTCGGTGGCAAGTACGAGGCGGAAGGCATTGCCAAACATGGCGCGAAGCTGGTCACCGCCGTCGCCACGGCGCAGGTGCCCAAGATCACCGTGCTGATCGGCGGCAGCTTCGGCGCGGGCAATTACGGCATGTGCGGTCGCGCCTATTCCCCGCGCTTCCTGTTCACCTGGCCGAACAGCCGCATCTCGGTGATGGGCGGCGAACAGGCGGCAAGCGTGCTGGCGACCGTCCACCGCGATGCCGAAAGCTGGACGCCGGAGGAAGCCGAAGCGTTCAAGGCCCCGGTCCGCGACCGCTACGAGGCGGAGGGCAGCCCGTACTACGCAACCGCACGGTTGTGGGACGACGGCATCCTCCTGCCCGAACAGACCCGCGACGCGCTGGGATTGGCGCTGTCGGCGACGCTCAACGCGCCGATCGCGGATCGCGCCCAGTTCGGCATCTTCCGGATGTGATGGCGGCTGCCTGCCTCTCCTTTACGTATCCCCGCGCAGGCGGGGATCCAGGGCCGCAAACGGCGACGCCAGCGCTCGACAACCCTGGCCCCCCGCCTGCGCGGGGGTACGTGGTCGTGTCGCGCGACATTTGCCACCCAAAACTGGACGTACCCCGGCGAAGGCCGGGGCCCAGTCGGGCAACGCCGCCGCATGACCGCACCCGGCCCGCAAATGGACCCCCGCCTGCGCGGGGGTACGTCGGCGGCGGGGGAGGGGTATCGGCATGACCGCCATCTCCGGCCTCCCACCCATTCGCCCGCCCGGTCCACAGGGCCCCGCGATCGTCCCCGGCAAGGCCCCGCCGACGACAACGCCGGCTTCCACCCCCACGACCCCGCCCGGCATCGACACCGTCGCCTATGACGCGATCGTGGCGATGGTCACCCGCGCCATCGCCAGCCTGCCGCCCGGCATGGCGCTGTCCAGCTTCATCGCCACCGTCGCCCGCGTGACGGCGGAGGTGGAGGCGCAGCTTGCCGCCCGGCCCGCGACGTCGGTATCGGACGGCGCACCGGACGGCACCACCGCCGGCACGCCCGCGCCGACCGCCACCCTGTCCGAAGCGATCGCCCGGCGCCTCGCCGCCACGCTCGCCGCCGACCCCGTCGCCGCCCGCGCCGCCATCGCCGATCCGCTGCAACCGCCGCCGGCCACCCCGGCGGAGGTCAGCGCCCGCGACCTGGCACTCGCCGCCGCGGCGATGCTCGGCGGCCGCGTCGATCCCGACCGCCCGACCCCGACGTCCACCCCGCTCGCGACCGATCCGGACCGCGACCCCGCCTCCACGGAACAGCCCATGCGCGACCGCCTCTACCTGCTCGACCCGCAGTTCGACGATCCGGCCCATCCCGGCCGCAGCTTCTATTGCCGCGACTGCATCACCCTCGACGGGCTGCTCGCCCGCTTCCCGGACAAGGCGACGATGCTGGACGTCATCCGCATCCCCTATCCCCGCCCCCGCGACGCGGTGGTCGCGGTGGCGGGGGAGGCGCATCAGAACCTGCCGCTACTCGTCCTCGCCCCCAATGCCGATCCGGCGCTGGCCGACGGGCGGCACGACGGCACCCATTTCGTCAGCGATCTGAAGCGCTTGCTGCATGCGCTCCACATCCGTCACGGCTTTCCGGAGGCGCATCCATGACCCTTTCCTACAGCCCCCGGTCCGTGTCAGACCATCGCGCGGGACGTTCCGCCGCACGCCAGTGTCACGCATGTGCCGAATTGCGCACTAGTGTGACTTTCGTGACCTTTGGAGCGGCGCGATGATCGAATCGCTGCTGATCGCCAACCGCGGCGAGATCGCGCGCCGCATCATCCGCACCGCGCGCCGGCTGGGCGTGCGCACCATCGCCGTCCACAGCGACGTCGACGCCGGCCTGCCGTTCGTCCGGGAAGCCGACGAGGCGGTCTGCATCGGCCCCGCCCCGGCGCGCGACAGCTATCTCGATCAGGCGAAGATCCTCGCCGCCGCCCGCGCCACCAACGCCGCGGCGATCCACCCCGGCTATGGCTTCCTCTCCGAAAACGCCGGGTTCGCCGAAGCCGTCGTCGCCGCCGGCCTCGTCTGGGTCGGTGCGCCCGCCGCCGCGATCCGCGCGATGGGGCTCAAGGACGCCGCCAAGGCGCGCATGATCGCCGCCGGCGTGCCCGTGACGCCGGGCTATCTGGGCGAGGACCAGTCGCCCGAACGCCTGCGGGCAGAGGCCGAAGCGATCGGCTTTCCGGTGCTCATCAAGGCGGTGGCCGGTGGCGGGGGCAAGGGGATGCGCCGTGTCGACGACGCGACCGCCTTTGCCGACGCGCTCGACAGCTGCCGCCGCGAAGCCGCCGCCTCGTTCGGCGACGACCGCGTCCTTATCGAGAAATACATCCTGTCGCCCCGCCATATCGAGGTGCAGGTCTTCGGCGACACCCATGGACAGGCCGTCCACCTGTTCGAACGCGACTGCTCGCTGCAACGCCGCCACCAGAAGGTGATCGAGGAAGCCCCGGCCCCCGGCATGGATGCGGAGACGCGCGCCTCGGTCTGCGACGCCGCCGTCCGCGCCGCCCGCGCGGTCGACTATGTCGGCGCGGGCACGATCGAATTCATCGCCGACGCTTCCGCCGGCCTACGCGCCGACCGCATCTGGTTCATGGAAATGAACACCCGGCTACAGGTCGAACACCCGGTGACCGAAGCGATCACCGGCACCGACCTCGTCGAATGGCAACTGCGCGTGGCATCGGGCGAGCCGTTGCCGAAACGGCAGGACGAACTGTCGATCACCGGCTGGGCGATGGAGGCACGCCTCTATGCCGAGAATCCGGCGACCGGCTTCCTGCCCTCCACCGGGCCGCTGACCCATCTGAAGCTCCCTGCCGACATCCGCGTCGATGCCGGGGTGGAGCCGGGCGATGCGGTCACCCCGCATTACGACCCGATGATCGCGAAGCTGATCGTCCACGCCCCTAATCGAGCCGCCGCCGCCGGAAAGCTCGCCCGCGCCGCCGCGTCGGTACAGGTCTGGCCGGTACGCACCAACGCCGCCTTCCTTGCCCGCTGCGCCGCCGATCCCGACTTCGTCGCCGAACGCATCGACACCGGCTTCATCGAACGCCACGCCGACCGGCTGGTGCCAGACGGCAGCGCGTCGGATCGGGTCGCCAGCGCCGCCGCCGCCGCACTGGTCGCGACCGATCCGGGCGACCCGTGGCGCGCACTCGCCGGCTTCCGCCTGAACGCGGCACCCGACGCCCGCGTCGCGGTGACGATCGCCGGTGGCACCCGCATCGCCACCCCTGCACCCGGCGGCACGATCGCACGGGTCGGCGGCGAGCGCGTGCTGTTCGCCGACGGGGAAGCCTTCCCCTTCGCCGCGCCCGTCGCGGGGCAGGGCGGCGGAGCCGCGGCCGGCGACGGCGCGATCCTGTCGCCGATGCCCGGCCGCATCGTCGCGGTCGAGGTGGCGGCGGGCGACCGCGTCACCGCCGGACAGCGGCTGGTGGTGCTGGAGGCGATGAAGATGGAACAGGCGCTGCTCAGCCCGTTCGACGGCATCGTCGCCGACCTGTCCGCGACGCAGGGCGCGCAGGTCGCCGAAGGGGTGCTGCTCGCCCGCATCGAAAAGGACGCCGCATGACCGGACGCTATTATGACGACTGGCAGGTCGGCGACCGCATCGATCACCCGATCCGCCGCACCGTGACCGAGACCGACAATCTCCTGTTCTCGGCGATGACCCACAACCCGCAGCCGCTGCATATCGATGCGGAGGCGGCACGGGCGTCGGAGTTCGGCCAGATCCTCGTCAACGGCACCTTCACCTTCGCGCTGATGGTCGGGCTGTCGGTGGGCGAAACGACGCTCGGCACGCTGGTCGCGAATCTCGGCTACGACCAGCTGGTGATGCCCAAGCCCGTGTTCCTCGGCGATACGCTGCGCGCCACGACCGAGGTGACGGCGCTCAAGGACAGCCGCTCGCGTCCCGATGCCGGCATCGTCACCTTCACCCACGAACTGCACAACCAGCGGGGCGAGATCGTCTGCCGCTGCCTGCGCACCGCCCTGCTGAAGCGCCGGCCGTGAAGCTCCGCTCGCTCCTGTTCGTCCCCGGCGACCGCCCCGATCGCTTCGCCAGGGCGGCGGCGAGCGGCGCCGATGCGCTGATCCTCGACCTCGAGGATGCCGTTGCCGCCCCGGCGAAGGACACCGCCCGCGCCGCCGTACGCGACTGGCTGGGGCAGGGGGCGTCGCTGCCGCGCATCGTCCGGATCAACCCGGTCGATGGCCCGCTCGTCGCCGCCGACCTGACTGCGCTCGCCGGCACGCGTCCGGACGCGATCATGGTGCCCAAGGCCGAAGGCGCGGCGACGATCACCGCGCTCGACGCGCTGCTGGCGGCGCACGGGCTGGCCGACGCGCCGCTGCTGCCGATCGCTACCGAAACCCCGGCGGCGATCTTCCAGCTCGGCAGCTACGGCGCGGTCGCCCACCGCCTCGCCGGGCTGACGTGGGGCGCGGAGGATTTGCCCGCCGCGATCGGCGCCGCGACCTCGCGCGAGGCCGACGGCCGCTACACCGCGCCCTATGAGCTGGCCCGGTCGCTCACCCTGTTCGGCGCACACGCCGCGGGAGTGGCGGCGATCGATACCGTCTATCCCGCGATCCGCGACGATGCCGGCCTCGCCGCCTATGCCGGACGTGCCGCCCGCGACGGCTTCACCGGCATGATGGCGCTGCACCCGGCACAGGTCGCGACGATCAACGCCGCCTTCACCCCCGATGCCGCCGCCGTCGCGCGGGCACAGGCGATCGTCGACGCCTTCGCCGCGAACCCGGGTGCCGGCGCGCTACAGGTCGACTGCCGCATGGTCGACGCCCCGCACCTGAAACAGGCGAAACGCATCCTGGCGCTGGCAAAAGACTGATATCCTCCCCGTGCCGGGGAGGAGTTCGCCCTACGCCACCGGCGGCGCAGGCGGTGGGGCCGCCAGCTTGCGCAGCGCCGCGGTCCGCTCGCGCTCCACCGCCGCGCGGTCCGCCGCCAGCCGCTTGCGCACCGCGAGGTAATGCAGCGCCGCCCGCCGGTCTTCCTCCGACAGCGCCGCCGCCGGCAGTTGCTGCGCAGCCTCGTCCAGCGCGGCGCTGCTCGGCACCGGGGTCGCGGGGGGCAGGCCGGCATGGCCCTGCGACGCGATGTCGTACCAGTGCGCCGCCGCCTGCGAGAAATCGGGCAGCGTCGCCGCGACCGCATCGAACCGCTCGACCGCCATGGCGTGGCGCACCAGCTCCGCCTCGATCGGCAGCAGCGCGCGTTCGGCCAGCAGCATCCGCAGCATCGCCGCGTCGCGGTCGAACCGCGCCCATGCGGCATGGTTGAAGCCGTGCTGGCTGCGTTGCAGCGTCAGCGCGCGCAGCACCTCGCCCCGGTCGGGCCGTTGCCACAGCCAGCCGGTCCCCTGGATCGCGAACCAGCCCCATGCGACCAGGGCGAAGCCCGCGAGCGCCAGCAGCAGCGTCCGCCACCCCGGTTGCCCGCCCGATGCCGCGGCGATCCCGACCGCCAGCGCGGCGACCGCGCCCGCCGCCAGTCCCAGTCGTGGATCGCGATACCATGTGTCGCGCAACCGGTCTCTCCCCTGTGTCCGCCTGACCGACCATCCTAGCAGCGATCGCCGGGCCGTCGACCCGCCTGTTGCCCGACGGCGTACCGGATCGGGGCGGTATTCAGGCGGCGCGCCGCAACCGGTCGCGCCCTTCGGCCTTGGCGGCATAGAGCGCGCGGTCGGCCGCGCGCAGCACCGCCGTCGCACTGTCGCTGCCGTCGATCGCCGCGATCCCGGCGCTGACCGTCAGCTCGACGATCGACGGCCCCTGGCGCAGCCTGGTCGCGGCCAGCGTGGTGCGCAGCCGTTCGCACAGCGCGTGCGCATGGTCGATGCCGGTGTCGGGGAACAGGATGCCGAACTCCTCCCCGCCCAGCCGCGCGACCACATCGCCCTCGCGCATCACCCCGCGCGCCATCCGCGCGAACGCCTGCAACACCTTGTCGCCGGCATCGTGGCCGAACCGGTCGTTGACCGTCTTGAAATGGTCGATGTCGAACACCGCGACACAGCCGGCGAGCGTGCCCGGCCCGGGGGCGGCGATGCGATCCGCCAGCGCCGCGTCGAATGCCCGGCGGTTGGCGAGGCCGGTCAGGGGATCAGTCGACGCCGCGCGCGACAACTCGGCCTCGCGCGACTTGCGGTGCGACACGTCGCGGATCATCGACACCGTGCCGCTGACCATGCCGTCGCCGTCCAGCACCGCGCGGATGTGCGATTCGAACCAGCGTTGCGCGCCGTCGTTCATCTGCGCGCGATATTCGACGATCTGCATGCCCCCGGGATCGGCGATCGCGTCGCGATGCGCGGCCGTCACCGCCGTCCGGTCGAGCGGATGGACCAGTTCGAACGCCTGCCGCCCGGTGAAATCCGCCGGGTCGCGTCCGGTAATCTGTTCGAACGACGGCGACAGATACTTGATCCGCCCCTCGGCATCGATGCCCATCATGATGTCGGTCGAATGATCGGCCAGCAGGCGATAGCGCGCCTCGCTCTCGCCCAGCCGGCGGTACAGCGCCTGCCGCCGGCTGAGGTCGGCGGCGACCGGAAAGGCGGTCAGGACGGTGCAGGCCAGATAGAGTTGCAGGAACTCCATCCGCGACTGCATGTCGCCGCCCAGGAAATTGGCCGGGCCCATCTCGTGCAGCGTCGCATAGCCACCGACCAGCGCCAGCACGATCGACGACGCGCCCGCACCGATAAGGCCCAGCCGGAACGTCGTCAGCATGAGCGGCAGGATCGGCAGGAACAGCAGCGGCACCCGGTCCTGCCCGAACACGCCGACGGCGACGACGGTCGTCGCCCCGACCAGCAACGCGCCCTCCAGCCGCAGCGGGTGCGGCGCATCGCGCCACCACCGCCGCACCGCGCCCGACAGGACCAGCGAGATGACCGGGGTCAGCGAGATCATGCTAAGGCTATGGCCGACGAACCACAGCCGCCACTGCCGGTCGAACGGCAGGTCATAGGCGATGGCGACCGTCGCCGCGGCGATCGTCCCGCCCAGTGCCGGTCCGGCGATGCCGACCGCGGCGACGAACCGTCCGACCCGCTCCAGCGAGCCGAGGAACCCGCGCCGGACGCGCAGCCGGTTGAACAGCCATGCCGCCACCCCGACCTCGCCGACCCGCGCCGCCGCCATCGGCAGCGCCAGGAACGCACCGAAGCCGAAGATGCTGGATGCCGCCACGCTGCCGATCGCCGCGCCGATCAGGATCGGACCCCATTGCCGCCGGGCCCGCCCGATCAGCATCGCCAGCAGGAACGGCGTGGCGGGCGACATCGCCGACAGCCCGCCATGCCGGTTCATCGCCATCGCGAACCCGGCAAGCAGAAAATAGACCACGGCGGTAAAGAGCCCGATCCGTTGTCTGTTGAGCCAGGTCGCCATGGCGGCTTCATGCGACCGCGGGCGTTAATGCCAAGTGTAACCTGTTACGAATTGGCGCCAATTTGGTGGTATTTGTCGCGCTTGCGCTGCCCGAACAGCAATTTTCGTTCAAGATGGTGGCGAAGCGCGGCGTAATAGGCTTCGAGGAACGCCAGGTCGGCGCCCTCGTCGCTCCGGTCCAGCTTGCGACGGATCGCACTTGCCACCGCGAACAGGTCCGCGCGGTCGTTCCTGCGCAACACGTCCTCCAGCCGCTGCAACTCGAACGCACCATACGCGTCGAGCTCGGCGGCGGTGAACGGCGCGATCCGCGCCATGTCCTTTTCGTGCGCGGTCTGGATCAGCAGGTCCTCGCCCAGCTTGCGTACCTCGCGTTCCACGACCCAGGTGCCGGCGATCAGGTCGCCCGCGCGAAGCCGGTCGCGGTTGAAGACGGGCAGGAACAACAGGATCAGCGCCCATCCCAGTGCCAGCGTCGCCGTCCACGCGGTCGCCATCCCCTCGGCAAAGGCGAAGACGAGGAAGAACAGCGGCAGGAACACCTCGATCTCGCGCATCAGGTTGCGCGCCATCACCGCCGATCCGGTGAGGCGTGCGCCGCTGCGCGACACGACGCGCAGCTTCATCAGCCGCTTGCCCGGCGTCGCCGCGCGCCGCCCCGCCTCGAACAGCACGAAATAGAAGTTGCGCAGCAGGAAGAAGCCCAGCAGCCATACGACGCCGTACAGCGACGACGCGCTGCCCGGGCTGCCGTTGACCAGCGCCAGGATCAGCAGCGACGCCCCGATCAGCACCGCCAGCATGATGATCGCATCGATCAGGAACGCGCCGGCCCGCGACCCCGCCGACCCCAGCCGCAGGTTCAGCGGCACGCCTTCGGGCGTAACCAGCTGCCTCTCGAGCGTGCGGGGCGGGCGCGGCGGGCGCGCCTTGCGCTCACGCCGCGCCACGCCGGCCCCCGAAGGTGAAGTACACCGTCCACAGCGCCAGCATCATGGCCCCGATCGCCAGGCGCGCGCTGTCGTCGGTCACCAGCTGGCGCGCGAACCCTTCGAGCAGGCCGGCGACCAGCAACATCAGGATGACGCCGATCATCACGATCGCGCCGCGCGTGCCGGCATCGGCCGCCGCCGCCATGCGCGTCCGTTCGCCCGGAAACGCGACCGCGCGCCCGATATGCATGCCCGCGGCGGTGGCGAGGGCGATCGCCCCGATCTCGGTCGTGCCGTGGATCATCAGCCACGCGAAGAACCCCCAGCCCAGGCCATGCGGCACGAACGCGGCGAACATCGCCCCGGCCAGCGCGCCGTTCTGCACCGCGAGGATGATCGTGGGGATACCGAACAGGAAGCCGAGCGCGAACGCCATGATCGACACCTGCGAATTGTGGGTGAACAGGAACGTCGCGAAGATCTCCAGCCCCCCCTCGGTCGGTGCGCCATAGATCGATTCGCGCAGCGACGCCGCACTGGCGTTCATGTCGCGGCCACTGGCCATTTCGGGGGAGATCATCGCCGAGAACCATGCCGGTTCGGTGCGGACGAGGTGATAGGCGGCGACCGCGCTCAGCACCAGCAACGCGACCGCCAGCAGCAGTTCGGGGCCGATCGCCCGCACCGATCGCGGCCACAGCGTCGTGAAGAACGCCTTCACCTGCCGCAACCACGGCTCGCGCGCCGAATAGAGCGCGAAATAGGCGCGGGTCGACAGCGCTTCCAGATAGCCGACCAGCGATGCGTCGAGCGAGGTCGCACGCGCGATCGACAGCGACGACAGCGTGGCGCGGTACAGGCGGGGCAGGTCGACCAGATCCTCGTCGGACAGCCGGCGCGGCGACTTCGCCTCCAGCTTGCCCAGCAGTTCCTCCAGCCGCGCCCAGTCGGCCTCGCGCTCGGCACGGAAATGGCGCGTGGCAAAGGTGACGGTCATCGGCCGCGCTCCCGGTGGTTCACATAGCGTTCGACCAGCGCCAGCGGCATCGCGTCCGCCGTAGCCTCGATCACGTCGATGCCCATTCGCCGCAGCCGTTCGATGACGATCGCCCGGTCGCGCAGCAGCAGCTGGGCGACGTTCGCGCGGACCAGGTCGTCGGCGCCGTGCGGTTCGCCGTCGCGCAACGCTTCCAGTTCGGTATCGCGGAACAGCACGAACAGCACCCGGTGGCGCTTCAGCATCCGCTGCGCCGCCGCCAGCATCAGCTCGGCGCTGGTGGTATCGGTGAACTCGGTGAACAGCACGATCAGCGCGCGCCGGTCGAGCTTCTGGTCGAGCGTGACGAGGCCGAGCGTATAGTTGCTCTCCTCCACGCCGTAATCGATGTCGGCGGCGGCATGGTGCAGCCGCGCGAAGCCGCGCGTACCGCCGCTGATGCTGCCGCTGTCGAACTGCGGGCGTGCCGCGAACGAATACAGCCGCACCCGGTCGCCCGACTTCAGCGCCACGAACGCGGCCAGCAGCGCGGAGGATACCGCCCGGTCGATCCGCGGCACGTCGCCGACCGGATCGGTCATCGCCCGGCCGGCATCGACCGCGAACACGATCATGTTGTCGCGTTCGATATGGAACTCGCGCGCCAGCAGCGACGCGTGGCGCGCCGACGCCTTCCAGTCGATCGCGCGGCGCTCCATGCCCGGCTGGAACTCGGTCAGGACCTGGAAATCCTGCCCGTCGCCATGGTCGCGGCGCAGCCGGTTGCCCTGCGACACGCTGTTGAGGAACTGGCGCATCCCCTGGTCGCGGACCGGGCGGATGTCGGGCAGCACGACGATGGCGCGGTCGGCCTTCGCGCTCGCCTGCCGCCACGCCAGCCCCATCGGTCCGGCCCGCCGTGCCCATAGCCGCCGCAGCTGCGCCTTGCCGCGCCGCGCCGCGCGGAAGCTGCCTGGCGCGGTCCGTTCGACCGGTCCGTCGAAATCGGCGGCGACGTCGTCGCTGCCCAGTCCAAACCCCTCGCCGATGTTGAGCGTCGCCGGCAACCCGCCCGGCATCTCCACCACCGGCTTGCTCGCCAGTGCCGCATCGGCGACGATCAGCGCCGCCACGCCGACGATCCAGATCGGCGCGGCGATCCACGCCGCCGGTGCCATGACGCCCAGCGCCAGCCCGACCGGCGCGGCGAGCGCGGTCAGCTGGATCGCGCGGGGCGTCGGCACGATCATCGCGGCGCTTCGACCGACGCGATCAGGCTGGCGACGACGTCCTCGACCCGCCGCCCGTCGATCTCGGCGCTGGGCGACAGGATCAGGCGGTGGCGCAGCAGCGGGGGCGCCAGCGTCTTGACGTCGTCGGGCAGCACATAGTCGCGCCCGTCGAGGGCGGCGCACGCCCGCGCCGCCGCCGCCAGCGCGGTCGCGGCCCGCGGCGACGCACCCGACGACAGGTCGCCATGTTCGCGCGTCGCCCGGATCAGCCGGACGATATAGTCGACGACCTCGTCGACCAGCCGCACCTGACCCACCGCATCGATCGCCGCGGCGATCGCGCCGGCATCGGCGACCTGTTCGACCCCCGAATCCTGCGGGGCGGGGGTGCCGGTGCGCGTGCCATATTGCGCGACGATCGCGCGCTCGGCGTCGAGCTCGGGCCAGCCGATCGCGATCTTGAACAGGAACCGGTCGAGCTGCGCCTCGGGCAGCGGGTACACGCCCTGCTGTTCGATCGGGTTCTGCGTCGCGACCACGGTGAAGCGGTCGGACAGATGCTCGGTCCGCCCGTCGATGGTGATGCGGCGTTCCTGCATCGCCTCCAGCAGCGCCGCCTGCGTCTTGGGCGGGGTGCGGTTGATCTCGTCGGCCAGCAGCAGTTCGCAGAACACCGGGCCACGGGTCAGCGCGAATTGCGACGTCTGGAAATTGAACAGGTTCGACCCGATGATGTCGCCCGGCATCAGGTCGGGCGTGAACTGGATGCGCCCGAAATCGAGGCCCAGCGTCCGCGCGAAACTTTGCGCCAGCAGCGTCTTGGCGGTGCCCGGCGGCCCTTCCAGCAGGACGTGACCGGCCGAGAACAGCGCAATGGTCAGCAGCCGGACGGCGCTGGCCTGTCCCACCACCGCCTTCGCGATCTCCCGGTCGATCGCCGATCCCAGCGACCGTACCTCGTCGAGCGTCATGCGCCTGTTTCCTTCTTCCATGCGTGCAGGTCCTGCGCCGCTGCCAGTGCCTCACCCTCGGTGCGGGCATCGCGCAGGCGACGGTCGATATCCGAATAGCCGGGATGGATCCGGTCGAGCCGCTCGGCCGACGGGGTCTCGCCCATCAGCAGCCGGCGCGACACGACCTCCAGCATCGTGTCGGCATAGCGCGGCCCCACCTGCGGCGTGCGTCCCGCCAGCCGGGTCAGCGCCACGATATTGTCGATCAGCGCGCGTTTGCCCGCCGCCACCGCGCGCTTTTCGGCGATCGGTGGCCCGAACCGCCCGGCCGCCGCGATCCCGGCCAGCACGGCGGCCGCGATCAGCGCCAGCGTGACCCCCAGGAACGGCGGCAGGAACAGCAGCTTGACCAGATTGCGGTCGCCGCGCGCATAGTGCAGCGACCGGTCGAACACCGCGCGCCCGTCATTCTCGGGATCGATCGCGCGCAGCATCGCCAGCGCCGCCTTCGCGTTGCGCGCGTCGGCCAGCGCGCGGTTGTTGACCAGGTCGGGATCGACCAGCACGAACGTGTCGCTGCTGCCGATCTGTCCCAGCACCGCCGCCCCGTCGCGCGCGCCTATCAGCGGATAGATCGTCTTGCCCAGCACAGCGTTCACCGGCCGGTCGGGCAGCGCGAACGATCGCAGGCCGGGATAGTCCGCGGCGGCGACGGCAACGTCGTCGCGGTCCTCGACATGCCACCGCGCCTCGGCCGGGATCAGCTGCTGCAGCTTGTAGCTGTTCAGTTCGCCGCTGCGCTGCACCCGGTCCTGCAACGGCAGCTTCTCGACCTGCCATTTCGGCAGGATGATGAGCGTCGGATAGCGCATCAGCGGACGCCCTTCCTTGCGCACGAAATCCTCGCCGCCGGTCATTGCCGCCGCCAGCGCGATGCGCTTGTCGACGATCGCCTTCACGTCCGCCGGGCGGGTCGCCTCGGTCGGGGTCAGGATCAGGATCGCCGAAGCCACTTCCGGTTCCTCGGGCGCGCTGCGTGGCGGCTGCACCGCATCGACCAGCCGCTTGAACGCATGATAGCCCGCCCCATCCTTGCGGTCGGCGGCGGGGGCGTCGCCCGCCACCCGCGCGATCTCGTCGCCGAACCCCGACATCAGGATCGACGCGAGCAGCAGCAGCGCGCCGCCGATCACCAGGATCACGACCGTGCGGACGGCGAAGGGCGACGGCTGGCTCATCGCGCGCCCTTCAGTGCGAAGCCGGCATAGTCGGACCGCGCGCGCTGCCAGTCACCCGCGTCCAGCGCGCGTCCGCCGAACAGGCTGCGCTCGACCGCCGCGACGATGCCGGCGAACACGCCGCGGGCGTGTGGCGGCAGGGCATCGGCGCGGGCGATGTCGCGGCTGGTATCGGCCGGGCGCACCACGTCGCCGCGCCACGCGACGATATCGTCGATGCTGCGGAACAGCAGCAGATGGACCGCCGCGTCGAACTTGCCCGCCGCCGCCAGCGCGTCGGCATCCTCCAGCAGCGCGCGCGCACGCGTTTCGGTCGGGACCCATACCGGCGCCTCCTCGACCACCTGTCGCCGTCCCAGCCTTTCGGCCAGCCATTCGCGCAACCCCGGCAGACACGCGAACAGCAGCGCGACGACGATGACGATGCCGACGATCCACAGGATCACCCGCCAGCCGCCGCCGACCCACTGGACGAAGTTGCCGATCGCGCGCAGCACCGGTTCCAGCCATTCGGGCGGCGGGTCGCGCGGCTCGACGACCTTTTCGGGCAGGTCGAACTGGATCGATCCGTCGGCGCGGATCGCCTTCCACGCGGCGTCGACCTGTCCGGAATCGATCGGCGGCGCCGACGCGGCGGCATGGCCCATGCTCCCCGCGCCCTGATCCCCCGCCAAATGCCGTTCCCCCGCATGCGCCCAGCTGTCGTCGGCACGCTTGGAGCAAATCGGCGATTTACATGCAACGCTTTTCCACCCTAGTTTCCCGGCGTGGGACGCAAGGGGCGGCGGCCGGGGGGAATGGAATGACGGCCATCATGGCACTCGGGCTGTTCGTCCTGCTTATCCCCGTCATCGCCCTCGCGATCATTCTGGTCGGGGCGTGGCGGGAGGGGCGTCGATCGCCCGACACGTTCGGCATCGGACGCGTCATCTCGAACAGTTTCACCGCGATCGGCGGCGCGCCGCTGATCTTCCTCGGTGCCAGCTTCCTTCTCAACGCGGCATCCGCGCTGCTGCCGCCGCTGGTCGGGACCGATTTCAGCGGGCAATGGCCGGCGATGGCGGGCATCGGCATCGCCGGGCTGCTGTTCTGGCCGTTCGTGCAGGTCGCGTTGACCCGGCTGGCGCTCGATACGCTCGGCGGCCATGCCGCCGATCCGGGGGCGGCGTTCGCACTGGCCGGGCGGCGGCTGTTGCCGGCGCTGGGGTTGGCCATTCTCACCGCGATGGGCATCATAGTGGGCACGCTGCTCTTCGTGGTGCCCGGGATCATCCTGTTGCTGACCTGGTTCGTCGTCGTGCCGGTGCTGACGGCCGAGGGGCGCGGCGTGTTCGACTGTTTCGCGCGCAGCGGCGAACTGATGCGCGGCATGCGCTGGCGCCTGTTGCTGTTGCTGCTGATCGTGCTGGTCCTGTGGCTGCTGCTGGCCGCGCTGGGACAGGGGGTGGCCTTCGCCATCGGTGGCGTGAACGGTGTCTGGCCGCAGGCGATCGGCAGCGCGATCACCGGAACGCTCAGCGGCATGGTGCAGGCCGCCGGTGCCGCCGCCGTCTATCACGAAGTGCGCACCGCGAAGGAAGGGGCGGGCAGCCACGACCTGTCCGACGTCTTCGCCTGAGACAACAAGTTGAAAAGGGGAATTTCCGCGTGATCCGAACATTGACGATGGTGGCGCTGGCCGCCGGGCTGGTCGCCTGTACCGGCGATGGCAAGGACGTCCGCTCCGCGTCGGCCGACGCGCCGAAGGGCAAGGGGCCGGGCGCGGGCAAGGGGTACGACCACGATCCCTTCCCCTCGACCTATCGCGCCTATCCGGGGCGGCCGACGCTGGTGACCAACGTCACGATCCTCGACGGCGAGGGCGGGCGGATCAATGGCGGGTCGGTGCTGTTCCGCGACGGCAGGATCGTCGAGGTCGGCCAGTCGATCGCCGCCGCCGATGGCGTGACCGTGATCGACGGGCAGGGCAAATGGGTGACGCCCGGCATCATCGACGTCCACAGCCATCTGGGCGACTATCCCAGCCCCGGCGTGGAAGCGCACAGCGACGGCAACGAGATGACCGGCCCGGTGACGGCGGAGGTCTGGGCCGAACACAGCGTCTGGCCGCAGGACCCCGGCTTCGCCCGCGCGCTGACCAACGGCGGCGTGACCACGCTGCAGGTCCTGCCCGGTTCCGCCAACCTGATGGGCGGCCGCTCGGTCACGCTCAAGAACGTCTATGGCCGCACGATGCAGGCGATGAAGTTCCCCGGCGCGCCCTATGGCCTCAAGATGGCCTGCGGCGAAAACCCGAAGCGCGTCTACGGGTCTAAGGGCCGTATGCCCTCGACCCGCATGGGCAATGTCGCGGTCGACCGCGCAACGTGGCTCAAGGCGCGCGAATACGACCGCAAATGGGACAAGTACGAGGTCGATGGCGGCGAGGCGCCCAGCCGCGATATCGCCATGGACACGCTGCGCGGCGTGCTGGACGGCGAGATCCTCGTCCACAACCATTGCTACCGTGCCGACGAAATGGCCATCGTCATGGATATGGCGCAGGAGATGGGGTACAAGGTCACCGCCTTCCACCACGCCGTCGAAAGCTACAAGATCGCCGACCTGCTGAAGGCGCGCGGCGTCTGTTCCGCCGTCTGGGCCGATTGGTACGGCTTCAAGATGGAAAGCTACGACGCGATCGGCGAAAATCTCGCGATCCTCGACCGGCAGGGCGCCTGCGCGATGATCCATTCGGACGACGCCAACGGCATCCAGCGGCTGAATCAGGAAGTGGCGAAGGTCATCGCCTCGGCAAGGCGCGCCGGCATGGCGGTCACGCCCGAACATGCGTGGACGTGGCTGGCGATCAACCCGGCGCGCGCGCTGGGCGTCGACAACGTCACCGGTTCGCTCAAACCCGGCAAGATGGCCGATGTCGTGCTGTGGAACGGCGATCCGTTCAGCGTCTACACCCGCCCCGAAAAGGTGTGGGTCGACGGCGCGCTGCTGTTCGATGCCAACGATCCGCGGATACGCCCGGTGTCCGATTTCGAACTCGGCCAGCCCGGCGAAGGGGATGTGAAGTGAAGCGCCTGTTCCTCGCCGCGCTGTTCGCCGGCGCCACTGCCGTTCCTGCCGCCGCGCAGGACGTGACCATCACCAATGCGAAGCTGGTGCTCGGCGACGGATCGGCCCCGATCGAGGGCGGCACCGTCGTCATCCGCGGCGGCCGCGTCGTCTCGGCCGGGCGCGGCGGCGCGGCCGGTGGCGGCACGACGATCGACGCCGGCGGACGCTATGTCACGCCGGGCATCGTCGCCGGCTTCACGCGGCTGGGCATCATCGAGGTCGACGGCGTGTCGGCCACGAACGACGCGTCGGCGGGCAACAGCGTGTTCAACGCCGGGCTGGACGTAACCGCCGGCCTGAATCCGCGCGCGACGCCGATCGCGATCAACCGCGCCGACGGGGTGACCCGCGCCGTGGTCGCCCCCGACAATGGCGGATCGATCTTTGCCGGGCAGGGGGCGGTCATCGACCTCGGCAACGACATGGACGCCGTGACGAAGCCCCGCGCCTTCCAGTTCATGGAATGGGGCGAGGCCGGCGCGCGCGCGGCTGGCGGCAGCCGGCCGGCGGCGATGGCGATGTTCCGCAACGCGCTGTTCGAGGCGCAGGCCTATGCCCGCAACCCCGCCAGCTTCGCCGATCGCGGCAAGGAAGCGCTGCTCACCCGCACCGATGCCGAAGCGTTGCAGCGCGTGCTGTCGGGACAGGTGCCGCTGCTGATCCATGTCGAGCGCGCCTCCGACATCCTCGGCGTGCTGGCGTTGAAGCGCGAATTCGCCGGCCTGAAGCCCGTGCTGGTCGGCGCGAGCGAGGGCTGGACCGTGGCGCGGCAGATCGCGGCGGCGAACGTGCCGGTGCTGGCCAGCGCGCTGTCCGACCTGCCCGCCAGCTTCGAACAACTCGCCGCCACCCAGTCGAACATCGGCCGGATGAAGGCCGCCGGGGTCGTCGTCGGCATCGGCACGATCGGCGACGACGAAGCGCGGCAGGCGCGGCTGGTGCGGCAATATGCCGGCAACCTCGTCGCGCTGTCGAAGATCCCGGGCGCGGCCGGGCTCGACTGGGGCGCCGCCTTCGCGACGATCAGCTCGCTGCCCGCGCGCACGATCGGGATGGAGGGGGAGATCGGCTCGCTCACCCCGGGCCGCCGCGGCGACGTGGTGATCTGGGACGGCGATCCGCTGGAGATCGGCTCGGTCCCGACGCAACTGTTCATCGACGGCATCGAACAGCCGCTCACCAACCGCCAGACCCGCCTGCGTGACCGCTACCTCGTGCCGACGGAGCAGGGGCTGCCCAAGGCGTATCAGCGCTAAGGATGAGGAACCCGCGGGCGCCGTCGTTGTTTGTCCGCAACGACGGCGCCTCGGGCGCAGCTACGGAAAGGATATGACATGCGGACAGTGCTGGTGATGCTGGGCGGATCGCTGATGCTGGCCGCCTGCGGGCCGAGTGCCGAACAGCAGGCGCAGGCGAACGCCGTGGCGATCGCCAATGCGCAGGAGGCGCAGGAGACCGCGACCCGGGTCGACGCCCTGACGCCCGGCCAGCGCGACGGCGTGTTTATCCGCGCGATCCGCGACGCCGGCCTGCCGTGCCAGGGCGTGACGAAGTCGGAAAAGGGCGAGAAGCCCGGCAGCTGGGTCGCCACCTGTCAGGAAGGATCGCGCCACATCATCACCTTCGGCGCGAACGGCATGGCGAACGTCACCAGCTTCACGCCCCAGCCGCCGGCCCAGCGGTAACACACGCCAATCGTCACCCCGGCGCAGGCTGGGGTCTCCCGCGGCGAGGAGCGCGCTTCGTTACCGTGAGACTCCAGCTTGTGTGGGAGTGATGCATGCGGACCGGATTCTATCGCGGCTCGAACACCGACCACCCGGTCCGCTGCACCAGCCGCTCCAGCGCTACCGTCCCCAGCTGCGAATTGCCGCGTTCGTTCAGCCCCGGAGACCATACCGCGACCGACGCGATCCCCGGCACGATCGCAAGGATGCCGCCGCCGACGCCGCTCTTGCCCGGCAGCCCGACCCGGAACGCAAATTCGCCCGATCCGTCATAATGGCCGCAGGTCAGCATCAGCGCGTTGATCCGCCGCGCGCGCTGCGCCGACACGACATGGTGCCCGGTCGTCGGATTGACCCCGCCCGCCATCAGATACCGTCCGGCCAGCGCCAGTTGCCGACAGCTCATCGCCAGCGCGCACTGGTGGAAATATACCCCCAATGTCACCTGCGGATCATGGTGCAGGTTGCCGAACGCGCGCATGTAGCTGGCCAGCGCCAGATTGCGGAACCCCGTGTCCTGCTCGGCCTTCGCCACGCCCTCGTCGATGAAGATGCCGTCCTCGCCCGCCGCCGCGCGGACGAAGCGCAGCAACTCGCCCAGCGCCTCGCGCGGTTCGTAGCGGCCGAGCAGGATGTCGGCGACCACGATCGCGCCGGCGTTGATGAACGGGTTGCGCGGGATGCCGTGCTCGCTTTCCAGCTGCACGATCGAATTGAACGCACTCCCCGACGGCTCGCGCCCGACCCGCCGCCACAGCTGGTCCCCGACCGCGCCCAGCGCCAGCGTCAACGCGAACACCTTCGACACCGACTGGATCGAGAACGCCTCCTCGGCATCGCCTGCAAGGTGACACGTCCCGTCCGCCTCGATCACCGCCATGCCGAACCGCTTCGGGTCCACGCGGGCAAGCGGCGGGATATAGTCGGCCGGCGTGCCCCGGTCGGGGGCATCGGCCATTTCGGCGGCGATATCGGCAACGATGGTGGAGAGGTCCATGGGGGTGGGGTGTAGGCGACGGCGCCCGACGGCGGAAGCGTCCGTTCACTCCTTGCGCAGAAGCCGCGCCGCCAGCCGCCGCCGCACCGGCTCGTCGTACAGCTTCAGACCGGCACGGGCGATCAGCAGCGCCGCCGCCAGCACGCCTGCCCCGACCAGCGCACCCGCGACCGGCGCCGGCTTCGCATCGGCCACCCATGCGGTGTAGCATTAGATCAGCGGAAAACGGGTGATGTAGAGCGGAAAGGACAGCCCGCCGAAGCCGCGCGCGATGCGCACCGCCGGACCGTCGGCACCCTTGTCGCCCGCGCCGATCGCCCCGCCCAGCATCACCATCGCCTGCAGCCGGATCAGCCGCTGCTTCCAGAACTTCCGGGCCGTCATCCGGCCCCAGCGATCGTCATAGGCATAGGCAACGACGAAGCCCTACAGCAGGAAGAAGAAATCGACCGCCAGATACCCGTTGTTGATGACCTGCACTTGCGGATCGCCCTGCGCGAGCGGCTCGCACAGGTGGAGCAGCACGACCATCAGAGCCGCGACGCCGCGGAATCCGTCGAGGATCGCGAAACGGGAACTGGTCCGTGGCTAAGTGGTTGGATCCGGTAGGAAAGAACGCTCGTTTCGCCGAACCGGCGCTTGCCGGACGCCGCCGGGTCCGGCACACTCACCCGGTTGCCATGGAGAATGACGATGTCCGCTGCCGCCCTGCTTGCCCTGTTGCTCCAGTCCGTGCCCGCCGGTGGCACGCATCACGCGCAGTCCTATCCATATCAGGGAGTCGAGACGGTCGCGTACGAGAACGAGGTCAACTTCTTCCATAACTACGACAGCAACCGCAACGACGTCGTCGACCGCCGCGAACTGGACGTGATCGCCGCCAACGCCGATCGCCGGCTGGCGCTGCGGACGCCGGCCGGGAAGGGCCAGCTGATCGCCACCATGCATGCCGCCTTTGCGGCGCTCGACCGCAACGGCGACGGCCGCGTCACCCGGACCGAGTTCCAGGCGGCGAACCGCCAGAGCTGATTCGTCGGCCGGCGGTCGGGCAACCGTCCGGCCGCCGGCCGGTTCGCCTCAAGCCAGCCCCTTCAACCGGTAGAGCGCCTCCATCGCCTCGCGCGGCGACATGGCGTCCACATCCAGCCCCGCCAGCGCCGCACGCAGCCCGTCGACCGGCGCTTCCTCCACCACCGCCATCGCCGCGAACAGCGGCAGGTCGTCGAGGCCCGCCGCGATCCCGCCGGTCTTCGCCTTGCCCGCCTCCAGCTTCGCCAGCACCGCCTTGGCCCGTTGCAGCGTCGCGGGGGGCAGGCCGGCGAGGCGCGCCACCGCGATGCCGTAGCTGCGATCCGCCGGCCCCTCGGCCAGTTCGTGCAGCAGCACCAAGTCACCCTTCCACTCGCGCGCGCGGACATGGTGCAGCGACAGCGCCTCGCACCGTTCGGCCAGCCGCGTTAGTTCGTGGTAATGCGTCGCGAACAGGCAGCGGCAGCGATTGTCCTCATGGATCGCCTCGACCACCGCCCATGCGATCGCCAGCCCGTCATAGGTCGATGTACCGCGCCCGACCTCGTCGAGGATGACGAACGACCGCGGCGTCGCCTGCGCGAGGATGGCGGCGGTTTCGACCATCTCGACCATGAAGGTCGATCGGCCCCGCGCCAAATTGTCCGACGCGCCGACCCGGCTGAACAGCCGGTCGACCAGCCCCAGCGTCGCCGATATTGCCGGCACGAAGCTCCCGGCCTGTGCCAGCACGACTATCAGCGCGTTCTGCCGCAGGAAGGTCGACTTGCCGCCCATGTTCGGCCCGGTCACCAGCCACAGCCGCGACTGTTCCGACAGGCGGCAATCGTTGGCGACGAACCGCCCGCCGCTCCGCGCCACCGCGCTCTCGACCACCGGATGCCGCCCGCCGACGATGTCGAGGCAGCTGTGATCGACCAGCTGCGGCCGGGCCCAGCCGCCCTCCGCCGCGCGCTCGGCCAGCGCCGCGGTGACGTCGATCCGTGCCAGCGCGTCCGCCGTCGCCGCCACGCTCTCCCGGCTCGCCAGCGCGGCCTCGGTGAATGCCTCCAGATGCGCCGCCTCCGCCGCCAGCGCGTGCGCACCGGCCTGCGTGACCTTCAGCGCCGCCTCGTGCAGGTCGGGGGCGTTGAAGCGCACCACGCCGGCCAGCGTCTGGCGATGGGTGAAGCCGCTGTCGGCCGCCATCAGCTTGTCGGCGGCGCGCGCCGGCACCTCGACATGATAGCCGAGCACGCCGTTATGCCGGATCTTGAGCGCCGAGATGCCGGTGCGTTCGCGATACTGCGCCTCCAGCGCGGCGATCGCCCGCCGCCCGCCGGCACCGGTGTCGCGCAGCGCGTCGAGCGCGGCGTCGAACCCCTCGGCCACGAACCCGCCGGCATTGGCGTCGATCGGTGGCATCGGCACCAGCCCGCGCGTCAGCAGGTCGATCAGCTCGCCATGCCCGCGCAGCCGTGGCGCAAGCTCGGCAACCAGCGGCGGCACCGCCGGCAACCGCTCCAGCCGCTGCCCCAGCGTCCACGCCGCGCTCAACCCGTCGCGCAACTGCCCCAGATCGCGCGGCGAACCGCGGCCCGCCGCGATCCGCCCCAGCGCCCGCCCGATATCGGGCAACGCGCGCAACGCGGTGCGCAGTTCATCGCGCAAACCGGGATCGTCATGCGCCCATCCGACCGCCGCCAGCCGCCCCTCGATCGCGGAGCGGTCCATCAGCGGCGCGGCGATATCGCTCGACAGCAGCCGCGCGCCCGCGCCGGTCACCGTCCGGTCGACCTCCGCCAGCAGACTGCCCGCCCGCGCACCCGCCGCGGTCCGCGTCAGCTCCAGGCTCTCGCGCGTCGCCGCATCGATCGCCATGCACTGGCCATCCGCCGCGCACACCGGCGGCCGCAGGAACGGCAACTGCCCGCGCGCATTATGGTCGAGATAGGCGATCAGCCCGCCCGCCGCCGCCAGCGCCGCGCGCGAAAACTGCCCGAACCCGTCGAGCGTCGCGACGCCGTGCAGCGTCTTCAGCCGCGCCTCGCCCGCCGCGCTGTCGAAATCGGCCTTGCCGCGCAGCAAGGTCGCGACCTCGGCAAAGGCGCTCGTCTCGGCCGCGACCACCTCGACCGCCTGCAGCCGCGCGAGCGCCGCGGTCAGCCCCATCGCATCGGTCTCGATCACCTCGAACCGGCCCGTCGACACATCGGCCGCGGCGATCGCGACCCCGCCCGCCGCCTCGCCGATGCACGCGCACCAGTTCGCCGCGCGCGCATCGAGCAACGCTTCCTCGGTCAGGGTGCCGGCGGTGACGACACGAACGATCGCGCGGGCGACCAGCGCCTTGGAACCCCTTGCGCGTTTCGCCTCTTCCGGGCTTTCGACCTGTTCGGCGATCGCGACGCGGTGCCCGGCCTTGATGAGCCGCGCCAGATACCCCTCTGCCGAATGCACCGGCACCCCGCACATCGGGATTTTCGATCCCTCATGCTCGCCGCGCGCGGTCAGCGCGATGTCGAGGCACGCAGCGGCGATCTTCGCATCGTCATGGAACAGTTCGAAAAAGTCGCCCATGCGGTAAAACAGCAGGCAGTCGTCGGCCTCCGCCTTCAACGCCAGATACTGCTGCATCATCGGGGTGGGGGCGGGGGAATCGTCCGCCCGAGCCTTGGTCGCCATCGTCTGCCGATACCGCCCGGCGCCGCCCCCATGCAAGCGTGTCGAAGCGTGTCCGCCGCGTGCTACACCCTTGCCCGACCCGCCTTGCCCTGCGTAAAGCGCCTCCAAACGGGAGATCGCCAGTGTCCGAGACCACCGACCAGTTTTCCGAGCGCGAGGCGCTGCTGTTCCATTCGGAGGGACGGCCGGGCAAGATCGAGATCATCGCGTCGAAACCAATGGCGACGCAGCGCGACCTGGCACTCGCCTATTCGCCCGGCGTCGCGGTGCCGGTGAAGGCGATCTACGACGATCCCGCCTGCGCCTACGACTATACCGCCAAGGGCAATCTGGTCGCGGTGATCTCCAACGGCACCGCCATTCTCGGCCTCGGCAATCTCGGCGCGCTGGCATCCAAGCCGGTGATGGAGGGCAAGGCGGTCCTCTTCAAGCGCTTCGCCGACGTCGATTCGATCGATATCGAGCTCAAGACCGAGGATGTCGACCGCTTCATCGACGCGGTCGAGCTGATGGAGCCGAGCTTCGGCGGCATCAACCTCGAAGACATCAAGTCGCCCGAATGCTTCATCATCGAGCAGACGCTGCGCGAACGCATGAACATCCCCGTCTTCCACGACGACCAGCACGGCACCGCGATCATCTGCGCCGCCGGCCTCATCAACGCCTGCCTGCTGACCAATCGCAAGCTGAGCGAGGTCAAGGTCGTGGTGAACGGGGCGGGGGCCGCCGCCATCGCCTGCACCGAATTGATGAAGGCGATGGGCGTCGCCCACGACAACGTCATCATGTGCGACCGTACCGGCGTGATCTATCAGGGTCGCGACGACGTGAACCAGTGGCAGTCGGCCCACGCCGCCGCCACCGACCGCCGCACGCTCACCGAAGCGCTGCACGGCGCCGACGTGTTCCTCGGCCTCTCGGCCGCCGGCGCGCTCAAGCCCGAAATGGTCAAGGACATGGCGCCTTCGCCGATCATCTTCGCGATGGCCAATCCCGAACCCGAAATCCGCCCCGAACTGGCGAAGGCCGCGCGCCCCGACGCGATCGTCGCCACCGGCCGTTCGGACTATCCGAACCAGGTCAACAACGTCATCGGCTTCCCCTTCATCTTCCGCGGTGCGCTCGACGTGCGCGCGACCGGCATCAACGACGAGATGAAGATCGCCGCCGCGAACGCCATCGCCGAACTGGCGCGCCAGCGCGTGCCGGAGGAAGTGGCGCTGGCCTATGGCACGCAGCACAGCTTCGGCCCCGAATACATCATCCCCGCGCCGTTCGACCCGCGGCTGATGGAACTGGTGCCGTCGGCCGTGGCGAAGGCGGCGATGGATTCGGGTGTCGCCACCCGCCCGATCCTCGACATGGAAGCGTATCGCCAGCAGCTGCGCGCGCGTCTCAACCCGACCACCTCGGTCCTGACCATGGCCTATGAAGGTGCCCGCGCGCATCCCAAGCGCGTGCTTTTCGCGGAGGGCGAGGAGGAAGTCGTGCTGCGCGCGGCGATCGCGTTCAAGGAAGGTGGCTACGGCGTGCCCGTCCTGGTCGGCCGCGAGGATGTCCACGACCGCCTGCGCGCGCTCGGCGTCGCCAATCCGGACGAATATGAAGTCCACAACAGCCGCACCAGCGAGATGGTGCCGCAGATGGTCGACTTCCTCTACGAACGCCTTCAGCGCCGCGGCTACCTGAAGCGTGACGCCGAACGCCTCATCAATCAGGATCGCAACAGCTTCGGCGCGGTACTGCTGCAACTCGGCGTCGCCGATGCGATGATTACCGGCATCACCCGCACCTATGCCCAGACCTTCCGCGACGTGCGCCGGGTGATCGACCCGATCGATGGCAAGGTGCCGTTCGGCATCCACCTGCTGGTCGGGCAGAGCCATACCGTGTTCATGTCGGACACGACGATCAACGAACGCCCGTCGGGCGAGGAACTGGCCGACATCGCCGAACGCACCGCCGCCGTCGCCCGTCGCATGGGCCACGAACCGCGCGTCGCGTTCCTCAGCTATTCGACCTTCGGCAATCCCGAGGGGCAGTGGATCGACAATGTCCGCGACGGCGTCGCCGCGCTCGACAAGCGGCAGGTCGGCTTCGAATATGAAGGCGAAATGGCCCCCGACGTCGCGCTCAACCCGCGGCAGATGGCGAACTTCCCCTTCGCCCGCCTGTCGGGTCCGGCCAACGTCCTCATCATGCCGGGACTGCAATCGGCCAACATCTCGGCGAAACTGCTGCGCGAACTGGGCGGGGACGACGTGATCGGCCCGATGTTGATCGGCATGGAAAAGCCGGTGCAGATCGCCCCGATGACCAGCACGGCGAACGAACTGGTGACGCTGGCAGTGCTGGCGGCAGGCGGCATGGTGGGGTGAGGGCGGGGGCGCTCGTAGGTCGAGCGCTCCTTCCGCCTGAAACGTCACCCCGGACTTGATCGGGTCCCGCTTCTTTTATTTGCCACCGGCAAGGCGGGATACCCGAGGCCATTGACGGCCTGGAGTTTGATCCATCTGACTGGAAACGTCACCCCAGCGAAGGCTGGGGTCTCCGTCGGCTCCTGCCGCGCGCTACCACCGGGAGATCCCAGCCTTCGCCGGGATGACGCCCGTTTCGATATGAGTGGATCAAGCTCCAGCCGTACCCCCGCGCAGTCGGGGGGGGGGGCTGGGTGACGAACGCAAACCGTTGTTTTGCTTGGCTCTGGACCCCCGCCTGCGCGGGGGTGCGGTCTGCGAATTGCGCAATATCGCCGGATAACGTCAGGGGCGACGCCGCCCCTCAGAACTCCTTGATCAACCGCACCCCGCCCACCGGTCGCGCACGTTCGCCGCGCTGGCGATCCACGCCGGCGCCGAACTGCACGTTCACCTTGTCCGCCAGCGGCGCATGGAATTGCGGGATCAGCGCAAGGCCGCCGTCGCGGTGCGACTTGTAGTTGATCTCCAGCCCGGCGACCCGGTCCCGCCCCAGGTCGTAGAAGGTCGAATGGTTGACCAGCAGCCCGGCATCGCTCTCCGACTGGCCCAGCCGCACATCGCCCACCCCGACCATCGACATCGTGCTCAACCGTTCGTTGTGCCGCCGCCCGAGCATGTAGAGCAGCGCCTGCGACGTCCGCCCGCTCTCCCGTTCGTAGATGCCCAGGAACTGGACGCCATGCACAATCCGACCCTGGTCGAACGTGCCGAACGTCGCCTGCGCACCCATCTTCAACTCGGCCAGCCGCGTGCCCTCGAACGGCAGTTCGAACTCCAGCGCGAAGCCGTCGGCGACGGCATATTCGATCTCCGGCGCCCATTCGAGCGCGCGTTCCTGCCCCGACAATGGCGACAGCGCGAGGACGTTCGTCTCCAGTTCGCCGCGCCGCGCGCCCATCGGACGAACCATGTCGAACACCATCGGTTCGGGGATGTGCGGATAGTCGGCGGCGTCCCGTGCGGCGGCGGGAACGGCACCGACGATGGTCAGCGTCAGGGCGGCGAAACGGGCAATGGACATCGATGCAACAGACCTTTCCGGAGGAGAGGGCGTTGTAAGAACCCCGACCGGCGGGTCAAACCGCAGGCGCCGTGTCGGGAAAGCAGCAGCACTTCGAGCGTTGTCGTTCGCAATGGAGCAACAAACATGGCGTTAGAGACGGCGTTGGTGATCGGCGCGAATGGCGGGATCGGGTCGGCACTGGTCGCGGGCCTCGCGGCGTCGGGCCGCTACGACCGCATCATCGCCGCCGCCCGGAGCGAACCCGCGACGCTCCCCGCGAACGTCGACTACCGTCCGATCGATATCGCCGACCCCGCCTCGATCGCGGCCGCCGCCGCACGGATCGACGCCCCGCTGACCCGCGTCATCGTCGCCACCGGCACGCTGCACGACGAGGCGGCCGGTCCCGAACGCAGCCTGCGCGACCTCGACGCCGACCGGCTGGCGCGCCTGTTCGCGATCAACACCATCGGCCCGGCGCTGGTGCTGAAACATTTCGCGCCGCTACTGGCAAAGGACCAGCCGTCGACCATCGCCTGTATCTCCGCCCGTGTCGGCAGCATTTCCGACAACCGGCTGGGCGGCTGGTACGGCTATCGCGCGTCGAAGGCGGCACTGAACCAGATCGTCCGCACCGCCGCGATCGAACTGGCACGCAGCCGGCCGCAGGCGGTGTGCGTCGCACTCCATCCCGGCACCGTCGATACGGGCCTGAGCAAGCCGTTCCAGCGCGGCGTCCCCGCGGAAAAGCTGTTCACTCCGGCCTATAGCGCCGAACGCCTGCTCGCCGTCCTCGACACGCTGACCCCGGCACAGAGCGGCCGCATCTTCGCGTGGGACGGAGTGGAAATCGCCCCCTGACTTTCCTACACGGATGCTGCCTGTCAGGGTGGGCTCGTTCTTTCGCATCGTTCGCCACCCCCGCGATCGCCGTCCGGTATCGGTGATGCGACACGCCGCGTGCGCATTGCGCACGAGTGTGACTTTCGTGACCTTTGGCGGTTATCCGTCGATCGACCCGTCCAGCGACGCATTGACCAGCCCGCCATCGACCGTGATCGTCTCGCCCACCACATAATCCCCGGCCCGCGATGCGAGGTAGATCGCCGCCGCCGCCATATCCTCGTCCCCCCCGATCCGCCCGGCGGGAATGCGCTTCGCCACGCCGTCGCCATGGTCGCGTGCCGCCTTGTTCATCTCGCTGGCAAAGGCGCCGGGCGCGATCGAGGTGACGTGGATCGCGTCGCGTACCAGCCGCGCCGCCATCCGCCGGGTCAGGTGGATCAGCGCCGCCTTCGACGCCTGATAGCTGTAGGTTTCCCACGGATTGACCCGCTGGCCGTCGATCGAGGTGATGTTGATGACCTTGGCCGGGCGCGCGCGCGATGCCGCCGCCATCAGCATCGGGTGCAGCGCCTGCGTCAGGAAGAACGGCGACTTGACGTTCAGGTCCATGACCTTGTCCCACCCGGCTTCCGGAAACGTCTCGAACGCCTCGCCCCACGCCGCGCCGGCATTGTTGACGAGGATGTCGAGCCGGTCGGTATGGCTCGCCAGCCGGTCGGCCAGCGCCCGGCATCCGTCGACGCTCGCCACGTCCTGCGGCAGCGCGGTCGCGCCGATCGCCTCTGCGGTCGCAAGGCACTGGTCGGCCTTGCGCGCCGAGATGAACACGGTCGCCCCCTGCGCCACGAACCCCGCGGCGATCATCCGCCCGATGCCGCGCGATCCCCCGGTGACCAGCGCGACGCGTCCGTCGAGGCGGAACAGGCTGTCGGTATCCATCGCATCGTCTCCTGCAAACCCGATCTTCGAACCGGCGTTGTTATAGAATGAATAACCGATACCGGAACGTCTGAAAAGGCCGTGCCGCCAATGTCCGCCGGCCGCTTCGAAGCGCCGTCATCCCGGATATGGCCGGGACTTGGCGAATGTACCGCAGGCACCCGTAATCCTGCCGTACCTCCGCTGCCGCCGGGTAGGATGCGAGGCTCCCTAACGCCGCTTCAAACCGCCGCCCGTTTCTGTCAGCATGTGGCTTCTTCACAATCGCGGGCGGGGGCCATGGAAGCAAAATTGTTCGCCGGCCATGCCGTCCGCCGCCTGCGCCGCGGACAGGCGCTGACCCAGGCGGCGATGGCCGAACTGCTCGGCGTCTCGCCCAGCTATCTCAACCTGATCGAGCGCAACCAGCGCCCGCTCACCGCCACGCTGCTGGTCGGCCTCGCCGAGCGCTTCGGCTTCGACCCGCGGACGCTGGCGGCGAGCGAGCCGGGCGGCGGTGCCGACGCGCTGCGGCGGCGGCTGGCCGATCCGATGTTCGCCGACCTCGCGCTCGATCGCGGCGACATCGCCGAATGGCTGGCGAGCGCGCCGGGCGGGGCGGAGGCGTTCGCCCGCGCCTTCGACCGGCTGGGCGGGGCGGGGGAGCCGGTCGCGGCCGACCCCGCGGCCGAGGCGCGCGGCGCGATCGAACGCTGGCGCAACCACTTCCCCGACCTCGATGCGCAGGCGGAGGCGCTGGCCGACGACCTGCGCCAGAGCGGCGGCGATCCGGCGGCGGCGATGGCCGACCGGCTGCGCGTGCGCCACCATCTGTCGGTCCGGCTGCTGCCGGTGGAGGCGATGCCCGACCGCCTGCACCGCACCGACCTCCATGCCCGCCAGTTGCAGCTGTCCGAACGGCTCGACCCCGCCTCGCGCAGTTTCGCGCTGGCCCGCGCGCTGGGCCATGCCGAGGCGCGGGGCGAGGTGGACGCGGTGGTGCGCGGCGCCGGCCTGTCCGACCGGACCGCCGAACAATGGCTGCGTCGCCACCTCCACGGCTATTTCGCCGCCGCGGTCATGATGCCCTATGCCCGCTTCCTGCGCGCGTGCGAGGCGACCGGCTACGACATCGCGCTGCTCGGCCGCCGCTTCGGGGCGGGGTTCGAACATGTCGCGCACCGCCTGACCACGCTCCACCGCGTCGGTGCGCGCGGCGCGTCCTTCTGCCTGCTCCGGCTCGACCGCGCGGGACAGGTGTCGAAGCGCTTCGCCGGCGCCAGCCAGTCGCCGCTGGTCGAGGGCGCGCCATGCCCGCTGCTCGGCGCGTTCGATGCCTTCGCCCGCGGCGGCGAGGCGATCGTCCAGCTGGTCGAGCCCGAGGCGGGCGGCCGGTGGCTGACCATCGCCCGCACCGTCACCCCGCCCGGCGCGCTGGCGGGGGAGGTGCGGGCGCGCTTCGTCGTGATGCTCGGCATCGCCGCCGACCAGGCCGCCGGCCTCGCCATGGCGCGCGGGCTCGATCTGTCGGCGCGCGGCGTGCCCGTCGGGCCGGGATGCCGCGCCTGCACCCGCGGCGACTGCCCGCAACGCTCCGCCCCGCCGCTGGCGCGCGCGATGCGGCTCGACGACCGCGAGGGCGGGCTGACGCCGTTCGCCTTTGCCGGGGACTGAGCGCCGCGCTATGCTGGCGTTACGTCTCCCTTAACCCTGTCGTGGCACAACGCGGACATGCGAGTCCTCCATATCCTCGACCATGGCCTGCCGCTGCATAGCGGGTACACGTTCCGCACGCGGGCGATCCTGACCGCGCAGATGGCGCGCGGGTGGCAGGTCGCGGCCGTCACCGGCGCGCGGCAGGGCGCGACGACGTGCCCGCGCGAGACGGTCGACGGCATCGACTTCCACCGTACCGTGCCGCCGCGCGCGCTGCCGGCGCCGCTCGGCGAACTGGCGGAAATCCGCGCCTTCGCCGCGTCGATCGACCGGGTGGTCGACACGTTCCGGCCCGACATCCTCCACGCCCATTCGCCGGTGCTCGACGCGCTGGCGGCGTTGCGCGTCGCCCGGCGGCGCAAGCTGCCGCTGGTCTACGAGATCCGCGCCTTCTGGGAAGACGCGGCGGTCGGCAATGGCACGGGGACCGAAGGGTCGCTGCGCTACCGGGCGACTCGCGCGCTCGAAAGCTGGGCGGTGCGCCGTGCGGACGGGGTCGCGGTGATCTGCGAAGGGTTGCGCCGCGATCTGGTGGCGCGCGGGATCGCGGCGGACAAGATCATGGTGTCGCCCAACGGCGTCGACCTGACGCTGTTCGGCGATCCGCCCCCGCCCGACGCGGCGCTCGCCGAACGGCTGGGCCTTACGGGCAAGGAGGTGCTGGGCTATCTCGGCAGCTTCTACGATTACGAAGGGCTCGACACGCTGATCGCGGCGATGCCCGCGCTGGTCGCCGCGCGCCCCGACGTGCGGCTGCTGATGGTCGGCGGCGGCCCGATGGAGGCGGCCCTGCGCGCACAGGCCGCCGCGTCCAGTGTCGCCCATGCGATCCACTTCATCGGCCGCGTCCCGCATCAGGAGGTCGAGCGCTATTACGGCCTCGTCGACCTGCTGGTTTATCCGCGCAAGGCGATGCGGCTGACCGATCTGGTCACGCCGCTCAAGCCGCTGGAGGCGATGGCGCAGCGCCGGCTGGTCGCCGCCTCCGACGTCGGCGGCCACCGCGAACTGATCCGCGACGGCGATACCGGCACGCTGTTCCCGCCCGACGATCCCGCCGCGCTCGCCGGCCGCGTCGCCGCGCTGCTCGCCGACCGTTCGGGCTGGGACGCGATGCGCGACCGCGGCCGCGCCTTTGTCGAGGCGGAGCGCAACTGGGCATCGAACGTCGCGCGCTATCAACCGCTCTATCAGCGGCTGATCGGGCGCGGCGCGGCGGGCGTGCCCACATCCGGGCGCGCGATGGTGGACGCATGAACCGCGCGCTGCCACGCGTCCTCGCCGCCGTCGCCGGGCTGGCAGTCGCGATCGCCATCGCCTTCGTGCCGGCGTGGCGGATCGAGACGGTCGTGTCGGAAAGCGGCCTGCCCGCATTCCTGCCGATCGCCGCGCCGCCGCTCGGCTGGACCGCACGCGCCGCGCTGATGCTGCTGGCCGCGCTGCTGGTCGCGCTGCCGCTATGGGTCGCGCTGACGCTGCTCGGCGCCACCCGCCCGACCGCGCTGACCTATAGCGAGGCGGCCGAGGACGAATTGCCGCCCAGCGTCCGCCGCGCCGATGCCCATCCCGACGCCCCGCCGCGCCCGCCGGTACGCGCCGGGCGCGATCTCGGCGCGCCGTTTCTCGACTCCGTCGAACCCGTCGAAGCGGAGATCGCCCTGCCGCGCGACCTCGACACGCCGATGGCGATGTTCGATCCGCAGGCGCTGCCCCAGGTCCCCGCCGCGCCGCCGCCCACGGTAAGGCCGCTGTTCCGCCCCCTCGATCCCGAGCCGGAGCTGGCGGAGTTCGCCCCGATCGCCGATCCCGGTCCCGTCGACGCACCCGCGATCGAACCGGAACCTTTCGCCGGGGTGCAGTCCGTCCCCGCTCCGGAGCCGGTCGAACCCGTCGCGCCGCCGGCCGCGGCGTCCACTACGCCTGCGCCCAGCATCGCGACGCTGCTCGACCGGCTCGACCGGGGATTGCAAAGGCGACGGCTCGACCGGGCACCGCCCGCGTCCGAACCATCGCCCGGCCTCGCCTCCGCCCTTGGCGCGCTGCGGCGCATGGCCGGAGGCGAGTAACGCGCCTCCGCGTCATCCCTGGACCGGCCGGACCTCTGCAAGATACGGGGTACGGCAGAGGATGGATCAACGCGGGAGGGGCCTTCGCAAACATCGCGCTCCGGGGGGAAGGACGACCGGGTCACCGACCTACCGCTCCTCGACCGTCAGCACCTCCAGCCCGACGGCACCGGCCACCGCCCGCCCCACGACCTGCACGTCCGCCACCAGATGCCCGCGCAGCGGCAGGTCGGCCTCGGGCAGCGCCGCGATCCACCGCTCGAACGCCGCACCGCCGCCCGCCAGCGTCAGCCGATGCCGCGCCCCGTTGAACGTCGCGCTGGCCCATGGCGTCGCGTCCGCCGCGACGATCGCGATCGTCGCCCCGGCCGCCTCCGCCGCGATGCGCAGCCGCCGTTCCAGCAGCGTCGTCGCGTCCGGTCCCCGGCTCATTCCCCGCGCTCCAGCCGGTCGATATAGGCCTCGATCCGCGCGACCAGCGGCGGGCGGGGCTGGCGTCCGTTGCGCAGGTCGCCCACCAGCCGCGGGTCGCCCGCCGCCCGTCGCCCGAACAGCGTTTCGGGCATGCCGGTCTGCTCCAGATGCCGGCTGATCCGCTGCAATATCGTGTGCATCCATCACCTCCCACGCGCTCCCTCGACTCGATTCTGTTCCTGAAATGTTCCGTAAAATCCAACTTGTCTAGGAAAAATCCTATGGCTAGGATGCGGGGATGGAATCGGTCGACATCCGTGCCGCGCTTGCGCGGATCGCCGGGGAACGCGGCGTCAGCTTTGCCGAGCTGTCGCGGGTGCTGGGGCGCAATCCCGCCTATGTGCAGCAATATATCGAACGCGGTTCGCCGCGCCGCCTGTCGGAACCCGACCGCGCGACGCTGGCGCGCTATCTGGGCGTTGCCGAATCGTTCCTGGGCGGGCCGTCCGAAACCGCGTGGATCGCGGTGCCGCGGATCGACGTCGCGGCGTCGGCCGGTCCCGGCGGGCTGGTCGAACACGACTTGCGCGACGGCGCCTTGCGGGTCGATCCGGCGCTGCTGCGCGAGCTGCGCGTCCGGCCCGCCGATGCGTCGATGATCGCGGTGGCGGGCGATTCGATGCTGCCGACGCTGGCCGATGGCGACGCGATCCTCGTCGATCGCGGCGACCGGCGCGGCGTATCGGGCGCGATCCATGTCGTGCGCCATGACGGGCTGCTGCTGGTCAAGCGGCTGGTGCGCGGGGCGGGCGGCGTCGAGCTGTTCAGCGACAATCCCGCCTATCCGCCGCTCGCCGTCGATGGCAGCCCCGATATCGTCGGCCGGGTCGTCTGGCTCGCCCGCGCGCTATAGCTCGCCCTCGACGATCCGGTCGTCATCGGATCGTTCATAGCCGAACAGGTCGCCCGGCTCGCATTCCAGATAGTGGCAGATCGCGGCGATTGTCGAAAAGCGTACGCCCTTCACCTTGCCCGATTTCAGCAGCGACAGGTTGGATTCGGTGATCCCGATCGCGCGCGCCAGCTCGTTCGACCGCACCTTGCGCTTGGCCAGCATGACGTCGAGGTTCACCGTCACCGGCATCAGACGATCTCCGCGATATCGGCCTGCGCCCGGCTGCCCGCCGACAACGCCCAACTGACCGACAGCGCGGCGAAGGCCAGCATCAGGTTCGCGCCGACCTCGCCCAGATCGAGCGAGAAATACCAGCTGCGATAGCCATCGACCGCCGGGATCAGCAGCATGACGCGCAAGCTCGTAAGGATCGGCGACAGCAGCGCCATCGCCATCGCCGCCCATGCCGCATGGCGCAGCCACGGCAGCGCCCGCGCGAGCACGTCGCCCTGCCGCGCGCCCAGCCGCAACTGGGCGATCCCGACGAAGCACAGCAACGCCAGCATTGGCAGCGTCTCGATCGTCGCCATGATGTCGAGCGGGGTATAGACCCGCCAGTCCTCGATATGGGCGGACAGCCGGGCGGCGACGGCGGGCGATACGTCGACCTTCTCCCGCGCTTCGCTGGGCAGCATGTCGAGGACGTTGTCGTAATAGCCGCAATCCGGTTTGGTGCAGATCGCATCCGACGCGGCGTCGGAAAAGGACAGCACCAGCCCCGTCAGCGCCAGCAGCGCCGCCGTGACGATGAACAGGCTGCCGACGATCCGGCATGCCCGCGCCTGGCTGCGGGTAAGGGAATAGCTGTCTGGCATCAAACTCTTTCTGTTTTACAGAAATAAATTTCTATCTTACACGATGATTCGGCACGGGGCGAGAGTCGCCGTCCGTCATGGGGAAAGGTACAAGCCATGTTTGTGAAATTGCTGGTTGCGACCGGTGCGGCGATGGTCGTGTCGGCGGTTCCGGGTCATGCCCGGGATCGTTCGGCCCGGGCCGATGGCGCGGCGTTCACCGGCGGCTATGTCGGGATCGAGGCTGGCGCCCGTCAGCATCGCTTCCAGCTCGAACTGACCGAGCCGCGCTTCGGCACCACCGAAACGCGCACCTATGACGCGACCGGCTTCGGGGGCGGCGCGTTCGCGGGCTACGACCTCGCGCTGGCGTCGCGCCTGCGGCTGGGGGCGGAGGTCGCGCTGGTGGCGGGCGGGGGGTCGCCGGTCGCGCGGGTCGGCAGTCGCAGCTACCGCGAGGAACCGCAATGGGGCTACCGCGTCGGCGGGCGGCTCGGCTATGTCGTCGGCAACCGCGCGCTGGTCTATGCCGCCGCCGGCTTCGGTGCCGAACGGAACGACTTTCGCGACGGGTTGGGCGTCGACGGCGCCGATCGCTGGTCGAGCGGCGTCAGCTATGGCGGCGGCGTGGAATATCGGTTATCGCGCCGGGTCGGGGTGCGGCTCGACTATCGCGAAGTCGGCGGCGTGTCGCGCGCGCTGACGCTCGGCGTGCCGGTGCGGTTCTGACATGCTTGTGGCTGCGCTCGCGCTGATGCTGCAACAGGCGGCACCACCACCTGCCGCGCCCGAGGACGAGATCACCGTAATCGGCCGGCGCATGCGCGACATGCGGTTCGCAGTGAAATACGACCGCCGGCGCCGCGCCTATCGCTGCATCGTCCGGCGCACCAGCGGCGATCCGGCGCTCGACACGGCCATATGCGATCTCGGTCTGCGCTGTACCGAAGGTGCGACGTCGGTCGCGCGGGTCGAGGACTGCGTAAAGACGGGGTTCGAGACGCTGCCCGGTCTCTACGCCAGCGAGCGGCGACAGTTCAGCCGCGGTCCCGCTGCCAGATGACCAGCGCGATGACGATGCCGATGGTCAGGCCGATCAGCAGCCCTGCGGTCGCCTCGCCGAACACCGCGCCGCCGATCGCGCCGGCCATCACGCCCAGTGCGATCGGCATCCCGCCGGCTTTCGGACTATGGGGAGGTTTGTTCATCGCCGATCGCTCTGCCACACTCCCCCGCGCCGCGCCACCGCGTCCCGCGCGTGCCGGATCGGGACGGGGAACGTCCCGATCCGGGATTGCGCCGCGGCCGTTAACGATCGAGAGGCGCGGGACACGCGGTCGCGCCGGTTCCGGCACGGTCCGTGAAGCGAAAGGTCCCATGCACGACACCCCCGTACCCTATATCGCCGACCGTTCCGCCCTGACGATGGCGAACGAACTGATGCGCGGGTTCGGACCGGCGGCGGCCGACGAGGCCACCGCCCGCGCCCGTCAGGCGCGCGACCGCGACAACGTCGTGCAGTTCTGCCGCTGGCGACAGGTCGCCCGCCTCGTCACGCTGCTGGAACATCCCGGCGCCTGCGGTACGATTCACTGACGCTCCGGGCGGGTTTGCCCTTGGCGGGGGTGGTCCCGGCGCGCCAGGGTCCAAACCCGATCATAACAAGGACCGACCGCGCAGCGGCGGGCGTATTTTGATGCCGGGCGGCGTCGTGCGTCGGTCACGATGCAAAAGCACCGCTCCGCTCCTTACTCCTGGCCCGGCACCAAAATACGCTCCGTCACGACCTTGTTATGATCGGGTTTGGACCCTAGGACAATCGAATGTCGAGCTGCCGGCTTGCCGTGCTGTTGAGCGCCGGATGGCTCGCTTTCGCGGGTCCGTCGGCGTTCGCGCAAACGACGCCCGCGCCGCAGGAAACGCCGCTCGACCCGAACGCGCCGATGACCGACCTGCCCGATATCGGCGTGGCATGGCCCGATCTGTCGGTCGCCCCCGCCGATCCGGCGACCACCGCCGGCCCGCAGCGCAGCGGTGGCGAGTTCCGCTACAATTACCGCATCACCGGCATCGACGCGATCAACACCGATCTTTTCCGCCAGCGGTTCAACGAGTTGTCGACCCTTCGTGCCAATGAAGGCGAACCGGCCAACGCCGCGCAGATCGATCGTCGCGCGCGCGAGGATGCGCGGACGCTCGACGAACTGCTGCGCAACGAAGGCTATTTCGACGCGCGCATCGCCACCAGCGTCCGTCCCGAAGGCGACAGGCTGATCGTCTTTCTGGAGGTCGAGCCGGGCCAGCTCTACCGCTTCGCACAGGTCCGCACCCCCGGCATCGCCGCGGCGGGCGCGAAGGCCGACGAACTGCGCGACGCCTTCGCCCTGAAGCCCGAGGCCCCGGTCCAGGGCGACAGCGTCGTCGCCGCGCAGGACAGGCTGGCATCGACCATCGGCCGCGAAGGCTTCCCCTTCGCCCGGGTCGGCGAACCCCAGATCACCGTCGACCACGCCACCCGCACCGCGACAATCGACGTCGACGTGGCCCCGGGCGGCGAACGGCGCTTCGGCCGGATCGTCGCCCGGCCCAACCGGGTCTTCGACGGCGACCATGCGCAGGACATCGCCCGCTTCAAACCCGGCGAGACCTATGATTCCGCGCTGGTCGACGATCTGCGCCGCGCGATCGTCCAGACCAGCCTCGTGTCGCAGGTCCGGCTGACCCCGGTCGAGGGGCAGGCGCCGGGCACCGTCGAGCTCGACCTCGCGATGGAGCCCGCCCCGCCGCGCACCATCGCCGGCGAAATCGGCTACGGCACCGGCGAAGGCGCGCGGGTCGAGGCCAGCTGGACCCACCGCAACCTGTTCCCGCCCGAAGGTGCGCTGACGCTGCGCGGCGTGCTCGGCACGCTGGAACAGGTCGCCGCCGTCACCTATCGCCGCAACAACTTCCACGGGCGTGACCGGGTGCTGACCGCGCAGATCGCCGCCACCCATCTCGTGCGCAACGCGTTCGAGGCGAACACCGTGTCGCTGTCGGCCGGTCTGGAACGACAGACCAACATCTTCTTTCAAAAGACGTGGACATGGTCGCTGGGCGGGGAACTGGTCGCGACCGACGAACGCGACGTGATCGTCGCCACCGGCGAACCGCGCCGCCGCACCTATTTCATCGGCGCGCTGCCCACCAGCCTGAACTATGACGGCTCCGACGACCTGCTCAACCCGACGAAGGGCTTCCGGCTGGGCGGGCGGATCAGCCCCGAAGTCTCGCTGCAGGGTGACGTGTTCGGCTATACCCGGGCGCAGATCGACGCGAGCGTCTATCGCCCCGTCACCGCGCGCGTCGTGCTGGCCGCGCGTACGCGGATCGGTTCGATCCTCGGCGCGCCGCGCGATGCGGTGGCGCCGTCGCGGCGCTTCTATGCCGGCGGCGGCGCGTCGGTGCGCGGCTATGGTTTCCAGGATATCGGCCCGCGCGATCCCAACAACGATCCGATCGGCGGCCGCAGCCTCGCCGAATTTTCGCTGGAGGCGCGGGTAAAGGCGTTCGGCAATTTCGGCGTCGTGCCATTTCTCGACGCCGGCAACATCTATACCTCGACGCTGCCGCGCTTCTCGGGGATGCGCTACGGTGCGGGCGTCGGCGTGCGCTATTACAGCAATTTCGGCCCGATCCGCGTCGATGTCGGCACGCCGATCAACCCGCAGCGCGGTGACCCGCGCATCGCGGTCTATGTCTCGCTGGGGCAGGCATTTTGACCGATCCCGCGCCGGAAACGCCCGCAGCGCCCGCGCAGCGCAGGCGTCGGATCGGCTGGGCGCGACGCCTTGGGCAGCTGCTGCTGGCGGTCGTCGTCCTGATCGCCGGGCTGCTGGTCGTCATCGACACCGGCCCCGGCCACCGGCTGATCGCCAATCGCATCGCGACGATGAAGCCCGCCAACGGCATGCGCTATCGCATCGGCCGGATCGACGGCTCGATCTACCGCCGCGCGCGGCTGATCGACGTCCGCATCTACGATGCCCGGGGGCTGGTGCTGCGCGCGCCGCTCGCCGAACTCGACTGGCGTCCGTGGGAGTTCTTCTCGAACCGCCTGTCGATCGACAGCCTGACGATCCCGCGCGCGATCCTCGCCAAACTGCCGCAGCCGACCCCGACCGGGCGCAAGGGGCCGATCCTGCCGGGCTTCGACATCCGCATCGGCCGGCTGAGCGTCGACCGGCTCGAACTCGCGAAGGGGGTGACCGGCACCGCGCGCACCGGCCGGCTGGCGGGGCAGGCGGATATCCGCTCGGGCCGCGCGCTGGTCGACCTCGCGCTCAATGTCGCGAACAGCGACCGGGTGCGCCTGCGCCTCGATGCCGAGCCCGATCGCGACCGGTTCGATGTCGACCTGCGCGCGCGGGGCGCCGCCGACGGCCTGCTCGCCACCGCCAGCGGCATCCGCCGTGCCCTGTCGCTCGAGGTGACGGGCGACGGCCGCTGGTCCGCATGGGACGGGCGCGCGGTCGCCGATGCCGGGACCGTGCGGATCGCCGACCTCGCGCTCGGCGCGCGTGCCGGGCGCTATACGCTGGGCGGCACGCTGCGGCCCTCGTCGCTGTTGCAGGGCAAGCTCCAGCGGCTGACCGCGCCGACCGTCCGCGTCACCGGCAGCGCGACGCTGGCCGATCGCCGTATCGACGGCGTGCTGGCGCTGCGCAGCGCCGCGCTGGCGGTCGAAGCGGACGGGATCGTCGATCTCGGCACCGGTGCGTTCCGCGACCTGCGGCTGCGCGCCCGGCTGCTGCGGCCCGCCGCGATGTTCCCCAACATGTCCGGGCGCGATATCGAATTGCGTGCGATCCTCGACGGCGCCTTCGACACCGCGCGCTTCGACTACCGCCTGCGCGCCGCGCGGCTGGCGTTCGACCAGACCGGGTTCGAAGGGGTGGTCGCCGCGGGCCAGGGCCGCCTGTCGAAGGCGCCGGTGATCGTGCCGATCCGCCTTGCCGCCGCGCGCGTGACCGGCGTCGGCGACGTGGCGGGCGGCATCCTGCGCAACCTGTCGGTGACCGGCAGGCTCGCGGTCGATGCGCGCACGCTGGTCGGCAACGACCTGATCGTGCGGTCGGACAGGCTCAACGGCCGCATCATGCTGACGCTCGACCTCGCGACCGGCCGGTACGAGGTCGGCATCAGCGGCGCGCTGCAACGCTATCTGATCCCCGGCCTCGGGCTGGTCGATGTCCAGACCCGGCTGACCGCGGTGCCGATCCCCGGCGGCGGCACCCGCATCGTCGGGCGCGGGCTGGCGCAGGTCCGCCGGCTCGACAACGGCTTCTTCCGGTCGCTGACGCAGGGGCTGCCGCGGATCGAAACCGGGCTGGAGCTTGGCCGCGACGGCATCCTTTACCTGCGCGGCCTGCGGCTGACCTCGCCGGGGCTGACGCTCACCGGCAACGGTTATCGCCGCCGCGACGGCACTTTCCATTTCGAAGGGGGCGGGCGACAGGCGACCTATGGCCCGGTCCAGCTCGTCCTCGACGGCAATATCTCGAAGCCGACGCTCGACCTGCGCTTCGCCGCACCCAATGCGACGCTGGGGCTGTCCGATGTCGTCGCCCATCTCGACCCGACGGCCGAAGGCTTCGCCTGGCGCGCGCAGGGCGGATCGCGGCTCGGGCCGTTCACCGCGAACGGCCGCATCCTGTTGCCCAGCGGCGGCACCGCGCGCATCGCGGTCGACGCGCTGGAGGTCAGCGGCACGCGCGCGACCGGCGCGATCGACATCGTCCCCGACGGCTTTCTCGGCCGGCTGAACGTCGATGGCGGCGGTATCGCCGGCACGATCGATTTCCGCCCGCAGGGTGACGACCAGCGCATCGACATCGCGCTCGACGCCACCCGCGCCCGGCTGGGCGTGGCGGGATCGGTGCGGCGCGCCCGGGTGGAGGCGGCGATCGTGCTGGCCGATGGCGGCACGACGCTCGACGCGACCGCCACCGCGCAGGGGTTCCGTCGCGGCCAGCTGTCGATCGCGCGGCTTGCGGGCAGCGCGAAGCTGGTCGACGGCGTGGGCGAGGTTCGCGCGGCGATCGCCGGATCGCGCGGCCGCGCCTTCTCGATCCGCAGCGTGATCCAGGTTTCGGCCGACACATACCGCATCAGCGCGGAAGGAACGCTGGACCGCCGTCCGCTCAAGCTCGAAACCCCCGCCGTGCTCCGCCGCGAAGGGGAGGGCTGGCGGCTCGACCCCACCCGGTTCAGTTTTTCCGGCGGCACCGCGACCGTCGCCGGCGCGCTCGGCACCGACACCACCGAACTGACCCTCGACGTCGCGCGCATGCCGCTGGCCGTGCTCGACATCGGCTATCCGGGACTGGGGTTGAGCGGCACCGCGTCGGGCAGGATCGCCTATGCCACGCGCGGCGACACGCCCGGCGGCCGGGTCGACATGACGGTGCGTGGCCTCAGCCGGTCGGGGCTGGTCGTGTCGTCGACCCCGATCGACGTCGGCGTCGCGGCGGTGCTCGACGCGAACCGCGCCGGGGTGCGCGCGGTGATGGCCAGCGGCGGCCGGACGATCGGTCGGGCGCAGGCGCGGCTGGCGCCGCTGGGGCAGGGCGACCTCGCCACGCGCCTGACCAACGCGCCGCTGTTCGCGCAGCTGCGCTATGGCGGTCCCGCCGACACGCTGTGGCGGCTGACCGGCATCGAACTGTTCGACCTGTCCGGGCCGGTATCGGTCGGCGCCGACGTGACCGGCCGCCTTGCCGACCCCCGCATCCGCGGCGTGGTCCGCTCCAGCGGTGCGCGGATCGAGAGCGCGATCACCGGCACCGTGCTGACCGGCGTGGAGGCGCAGGGCCGCTTCGACGGATCGCGCCTCGTGATCGACCGCTTCAACGCGCAGGACGGGCGACAGGGCCGGGTCAGCGGCACCGGCGCGTTCGAATTCGCCGCGGTGCGCGGCTTCGGCATCGACCTGTCGCTCAACGCCGATCGCGCCCGCCTCATCAACACCGATTCGATCGGCGCGACCGTCACCGGCCCGATCCGCGTGCGCAGCGACGGCGCGGGTGGTATCATCTCGGGCGAGGTGCGGATGGACGGCAGCCGCTACCGCCTCGGCCGCGCCACCGCCACCGCCCCGCTGCCGCGCCTCAACATCCGCGAGATCAACCGCCCTGATGGCGATGAAGAGGCGGGCGCGGCGGTCGTGCCGTGGAAGCTCGACCTGAAGGCCCGCGCCCCCGGCGGCTTGATCGTCACCGGCCTCGGCCTGTCGAGCGAATGGTCCGCCGACCTCGCCATCACCGGCGAACCGACGAACCCGATCATCAACGGCCGCGCCGATCTGGTGCGCGGCGACTATGAATTCGCCGGCCGCGAGTTTCAGCTCGATCGCGGCGCGCTGCGCTTCAACGGCGAAAGCCCGGCCGACCCCGCGCTCGACATCGTCGCCAATGCCGATACGCAGGGGCTGAACGCCACCATCCGCGTCGCCGGCACCGCGACCCGGCCGGAGATCAGCTTCCAGAGCGTGCCCGCGCTGCCCGAGGACGAACTGCTCTCGCGGCTGCTGTTCGGTACCTCGATCACCAACCTGTCGGCGCCCGAAGCGTTGCAGCTCGCCGCGGCGGTGGCGGCGCTCCAGAATGGCGAGGGCGGGCTGAACCCGATCAACGCCGTCCGCCGCGCCGCCGGCCTCGACCGCCTGCGCATCCTGCCCGCCGATCCGCAGACGGGGCAGGGCACCTCGGTCGCCGCCGGCAAATATCTCACGCGGCGCTTCTATGCCGAGATCGTGACCGACGGGCAGGGCTACAGCGCGACCCGTATCGAGTTCCAGGTCACCCGCTGGCTGTCGCTGCTCGCGTCGATCTCGACCATCGGCCGCCAGAGCACCAACGTCCGCATTTCACGGGATTACTGACCGGGCAGGCGAGACCCGCCGGGTTCGGGCAGCGTCGCGCCGGTCGGGGCGTCCGTTCCATTGCCTGTCGAACGGACACGGCGCGAAAGTTTGATCCATCCATATGGAACCGTCACCCCAGCGAAGGCTGGGGGCTCCATCGGCTCCTGCTGCGCGCTACCACCGGGAGATCCCAGCCTTCGCTGGGATGACGTCCGTTTCAGTGGAGATGGTTCAAACTCTATCCGCTTTCCTACACGGCCGCGAACGGCCACCCTGCCGCTCGCTCCTTGACCCGTCGAACCAACCGCTCGGATCGCCGCGTCCGACCGTGCGAACGCAACCGGCATCGGGTATCTAAATGCCCGAACAAACGTGCGCGAGTGTGACTTTCGTGACCTTTGGCCCCGTTCAGGCCAGCGCGCGCACCGGCACCGACGCGTTGTAGAGGCTTGCCCCGCGTTCGTCGCGCAGGTCGAACGACAACAGGTCGCCCGCGATCCGCACCATGCCGAATCCGGCGGCGGCGCGGCAGAAACGGGTCCCTTCGACCGGCACCACCGGCCGCGCCTCCATGCCGCCGCCGCACTGGATCATGTCGATCCCGTCGCGGCGGATATGCTGCAGGTCGTGGTCGTGCCCGGCGATATAGGCCTGCACCCCGTGCCGGTTCAGGATCGGCAGCACCCGCGCGACGATCTCCGGCTGGTCGCCATGGCCGCTGCCGCCCGACCGGATCGGGTGATGCCCGGTCACCAGCTTCCACCTGGCGCGCGACTGCGCCAGCGCCTCGTCGAGCCATGCCAGCTGCTGCGCCGTGTCCTGCGACAGCGTGTTGCGCCCGATCGCCTTGGTCGCATCGGCGCGATAGCGTTCGACGAGCGGGGACGTATCGATCGCGAACAGCTCGGTATCAGCCCGCGCCAGCGCCGGGTCTGCAACCCGGTAATAGCGCGCCGGCATCCGCCACCGCTTACTGCGCGCGGCATAGTCGATCTGCGCCTGCGGATTGCCGCGATAGTCGTGATTGCCCAGCAGCGCGTACCACGGCACCTGCAACGCCGGATGGGTATAGACCCCTTCGAACACCGACTGCCACAGCGGGTCGTCGACCGACGCCACCCCGTCGCTGTAGAAATTGTCGCCGATCGCCAGCACGAAGTCGCTGCCCGCCTCCGCCGCCGCCCGCCCCATCGCCGCCGCGACATGATGCTGCTCGGGCGTGTCCCGCCCCCAGTCGCCCAGCACCGCGAAGCTGCACCCCTTCGCATCGCGCGCCCGCGCCGCGGCCGGCGCCACGCCCAGCCCCGCCGCACCGATGGCGAACCCGCCGAGCAACGTACGGCGGTCGAGGATGATGGTCATGGGCGCGATGTTCCTGATCGGGGGCGGGTGCTGCGGCTTGAGCATGGCGATGTGACGGTTGTGTGTCGGTGGGGCATCGCGAGGGCAGGACACTTCACCCGCCTTCATAATCGGGACGTCGCCCCGGCGCAGGCCGGGGTCCGGTTGGAAAGGCTTTTCCGCATCGTGCCAATGCCCCCCAACCTCGCCCCGGCCTTCGCCGGGGTACGGATCGAAGGCTTTCGCAGAGGTTTCGACCCGAAGTGCGGCGTGACGGCGATGGTGTCGGCCTGTACCGCGCAGTGCAGCCGGACCGTGGCGGCAATTTTCCGAACAACCCAAAAGAAAAGGCGCCGGGACCAACGCCCGACGCCCCTCCATCTCGCGCGACGTGGCAGAGCCACGTCGTCGGTCCTCGCCGGGTCGGCGAAGCCGGCCGACAGCGCCTGTGGCACGCCTGCGTGCCACCGGTTGCCGGCACGGCAACCTCAGGCGCTGTAGTACATATCATACTCGACCGGGCTCGGGGTCATTTCCCACCGCGCCACTTCGCCGCGCTTGATCTCGACATAGGCCTCGATCTGGTCCTTCGAGAACACGTCGCCCTTCAGCAGATAGTCGTGATCCGCCTCGAGGCTGTCGAGCGCCTCGCGCAGCGAACCGCACACCGTCGGCACCTGCGCCAGCTCTGCCGGCGGCAGGTCGTACAGGTTCTTGTCCATCGCCTCGCCCGGATGGATCTTGTTCTGGATGCCGTCGAGGCCCGCCATCATCAGCGCCGCATAGGCGAGATAGGGGTTGGCCATCGCGTCGGGGAAGCGGACTTCGACGCGCTTCGACTTCGGACCCGTGCCGTACGGGATGCGGCACGATGCCGACCGGTTGCGCGCCGAATAGGCGAGCAGCACCGGCGCTTCGTACCCCGGGACCAGCCGCTTGTAGCTGTTGGTCGTCGGGTTGGTGAACGCGTTCACCGACTTGGCATGCTTGATGATGCCGCCGATGAAATACAGGCACATGTCCGACAGGCCGGCATAGCCGTCCCCGGCGAACAGCGGGTTGCCGCCGTTCCAGATCGAGAAGTGGGTGTGCATCCCCGATCCGTTGTCTTCCTTGATCGGCTTGGGCATGAACGTCGCGGTCTTGCCATACGCGTGCGCGACCTGATGCACGACATACTTGTAGATCTGCATGCGATCGGCGGTCGTCGTCAGCGTGCCGAAGGTCAGGCCCAGCTCGTGCTGCGCGGCGGCGACCTCGTGGTGGTGCTTGTCGCACGGCAGGCCCATTTCGAGCATGGTCGACACCATCTCGCCACGGATGTCGACGGCGCTGTCGACCGGGGCGACCGGGAAATACCCGCCCTTGGCGCGCGGGCGGTGGCCCATGTTGCCGGCTTCGTATTCGCGGCCCGAATTGCCCGGCAGCTCGATGTCGTCGATCTTGTAATAGCTGGTCGAATAGCTGTTCTCGAACCGAACGTCGTCGAACATGAAGAATTCGGCTTCCGGCCCGACATAGACGGTGTCGCCGATGCCGGTGGTCTTCAGATACGCCTCGGCGCGCTTCGCGGTCGACCGCGGATCGCGGGCATAGAGTTCGCCGGTCGACGGCTCGACCACGTCGCAGAAGATGACCAGCATCGGCGTCGCCGAGAACGGATCGGTATAGACCGCGTCCAGATCGGGCTTGAGCACCATGTCGGACTCGTTGATCGCCTTCCAGCCCTCGATCGACGACCCGTCGAACATCAGGCCGTCGGTCAGTTCGTCCTCACCCAGGATCGACGCGACCATGGTCAGGTGCTGCCACTTGCCCTTGGGATCGGTGAAGCGCAGGTCGATCCACTCGATCTCTTCTTCCTTGATCCGCTTCAGGATGGTGCTGGCGGTAATAGCCATCGGAAACTGCCCTTTCTGGATTAAACCCCGCGATCCGGCGCAATCAAACGCCCCGGAACGCCCCTCGATTCGAAATATTGCTGCGCTGCGTCAGATCGCGTCGTCGTTGCGCTCACCGGTGCGGATGCGCAAGGCGGTCTCGACCGGAATGACGAAAATCTTTCCGTCGCCGATCCGGCCGGTCTGCGCGGCGGCGGCGATCGCCTCCACGACGCGCTCGGCCAGACCGTCCTCGACCACGACCTCCAGCTTCACCTTGGGCAGGAAGTCGACGACATATTCGGCGCCGCGATACAGTTCGGTATGGCCCTTCTGCCGGCCGAAGCCCTTGGCCTCGGTCACGGTGATGCCGCTCACGCCGACTTCGTGCAGCGCTTCCTTCACCTCATCCAGCTTGAACGGCTTGATGATGGCCTCGATCTTCTTCATGCGCCTTGCCGATCCCCTCGGACGTGCCGGCCCGGACGGGCCGTTTGCATCCTGTTAAACAATTACCGTGCCAACCGGCGATTCGCCTCGGATACGATCATCGGGGATTTGGCCGGGACTGTCGATATTGCCCACAGAAGGGGCAGGGTGCCGGTTTTTCGGGCAGGGGCGTGTGTCGGTTGACAGGCGCTGCCCATGCCGCAATTTTCCGTCCAGGCTACGACGGAGACCGGAGTTGAGAGCAATCTTCTTCGCTTTCGCCGGCGGTGTGCTGCTGGTCGTTGCGGTGGTGCAGGCGTTCGGCGTGTACCGCTATCTTCAGGACACATCGGTTGTCGCCGGAACCGTGGTCGCGACGCCGCATGGCGGTAGCCACCCGGTCGTCCGCTTCGCCACGGCAAAGGGCAACATGGTGACCTTCCCCGGCAAGGGATGGATCGGCGGCTATGCCGTCGGCGACAGCGTATCGGTACGATACGATCCCCGAAGCCCCCGGATCGGTCCGTCGATCGATACGATAGGAAGCGTCTGGGCAGGTGTCATCGTGTTCGTGGTACTGGGCGCCGGTTTTCTGGTGGGAGGATTGCTGGTCAGGAAGGGAATGGCCTGATCGAACTCGAACAAAGCGCATGGCAATATGCCACCAGTGCTGGCGGAGCCGTGGGTATCGGGTTTGTCGCGGCATCGCGCGGCACCTTGTGCCTCGCTGATCCTTCCGGTCGGACCCGGCATTTCTATTATGGCGGATTGGGTGGCGGTGTCGGGTTCGGCGTCCGCTTGCCGAGGGTTCCCCGACCATCGTTCCGCGGCAGCAGCGTGTCCGGAACCGGGGCCGCCACCGCTTTTCCCAGCACGGGCCGCGTGTATAAGGCCCGCTCGATCGGACGCCGCGAACTGACCCCCGGCGACATTCAGGGCGCGGTGGTGTTTGTGGAAGGTGGATTGGGTCTGGGCGTTGGCGGGGCCGGAACCAGCATGATCTTCGGCATCAACGCGCCGCTGCTGATCGCAGCGGCGCTGTCGCCTGTCGTGTCTTCGCTTCTCATCAACCGGGCGATGGCGACGGCCACCGGCGTGATGGTATTCGCCGGCGTCAACGCCGGGTTGTAGGCGTGTGGCGGCTTCGCCGGGCTGGTCGGCTATCTGCGATAGGGCAATGACCGTTCCCCGCGCTCAGTAAGGCGGCTTGGTGAAGCCCTTCGGGCTCAGCGTGAAGATCTCGCACCCATCCTCGGTGATCCCGATCGAATGCTCGAACTGCGCCGACAGCGACCGGTCGCGCGTCACCGCGGTCCAGCCGTCGTCGAGCATCTTCACGTCGGGCCGACCGACATTGATCATCGGTTCGATGGTGAAGAACATGCCCGGCCGCAGCTCCGGCCCCGTACCGGGACGGCCGGCATGGATCACCTCCGGCGCGTCGTGGAACAGCTGCCCGAGGCCATGGCCGCAAAAATCGCGGACGACGCCATAGCGATGCGCCTCGGCGTGGCGCTGGATCGCGTGGGCCACGTCACCCATCCGGTTGCCGGGCTTCGCCTGTTCGATGCCCAGCATCAGGCATTCATAGGTGACGTCGACCAGCTTGCGTGCCTTAATCGGCACGTCGCCGACCAGATAGGTGCGGCTGCTGTCGCCATGCCACCCGTCGAGCAGCGGGGTGACGTCGATATTGGCGATGTCGCCGTCCTTCAGCGTCCGGTCCGACGGGATGCCGTGGCACACGACATGGTTGATCGAGATGCAGGTCGAATAGGCATAGCCGCGATAGCCGAGCGTGGCGGGCACCGCGCCGCCCTCGCGCATCAGGCGATAGATGATCGCGTCCAGTTCGGCGGTGGTGACGCCCGGCACGACGTGCGGCGTTATTTCGTCGAGGATGTGCGCGGCGAGGCGGCCGGCGCGGCGCATCCCTTCGAAGCCGGCGGCATCGTGCAGCTTGATCGCGCCGGTCCGGGCCAGCGGCATGTCGGCGGTGACGGTCTGATATTCGGTCATCGCCGCCATATAGGCGAGGATGCGGCGCTAGGCGAGGGCGCGGCGCCGCGCTATGCCGCCACCCATGACTGACCGCATCTGGACCGCCGCCCTGATCGTCATCGGTGACGAAATCCTGTCCGGCCGGACGCAGGACCGCAATATCGCGCAGCTGGCGACGTGGCTGAACGTACAGGGCATCCGCCTCGCCGAAGTGCGCGTCGTCGCCGACCGCGAGGATGCGATCGTCGAGGCGGTGAACACCCTGCGTGCGCGCAACGACTATCTGTTCACCACCGGCGGCATCGGCCCGACGCACGACGACATCACCGTCGATTCGATCGCGGCGGCGCTCGGCGTGCCGGTCGTCATCCATCCGCAGGCGCGCGCGATCCTCGACGCCTATTACCAGACCCGCGGCGGCCTGACCGACGCGCGGCTGCGCATGGCGCGGGTGCCGCAGGGCGGCGCGCTGATCGAGAACCGCATGTCCGGGGCGCCGGGCATCCATGTCGCGAACATCTTCATCATGGCCGGCGTGCCCCATATCGCCGCGGCGATGCTCGACAGCCTGACCGGCACGCTGGAGGGCGGACGCCCGGTCGTCTCGGCGACGCTCGGCTGCTGGGTGGGCGAGAGCGAGGTCGCCGAACTGCTGCGCGCCGTCGAGCGCGCGCATGACGGCGTGGCGATCGGCAGCTACCCGTTCTTCCGCGAAGGGCGTACCGGCGCCAACTTCGTCGTTCGCGCGACCGATCCGGCGGTCGTTGACGCCTGTATCGCCGATCTGGCGGCGCAGTTGCAGGCGGCGGGGCGCGACCCGGTGGCGGGCGGTATCTGACGCTTGCCGACCGCGGGTCCGCGCGTTATGTCGGACAAATAATTTCAGGAGAGAGCGACGTTGGCTAACCCGACCCGCATCGCGTTGGCCGGTATCGGCAAGATCGCGCGCGACCAGCATATCCCGCATATCGCCGCCAGCCCCGATTTCGAGCTGGTCGCCGCCGTCACCGGCCATGCCGCGCCCGACGGCGTTCCCGGTTTCCCGACGATCGACGCGATGATGGCGGCGATGCCCGACGTGCAGGCGATATCGATCTGCACCCCGCCGCGTGGCCGGCTGAACCTGATCCAGCAGGCGCTCGACCACGGCCTCGACGTGATGATCGAAAAGCCGCCGGCCGCCACGCTTTCGGAGGCGCAGGCGTTCGCACGTGCGGCGGAGCAGGCGGGCAAGGTGCTGTTCGCGACCTGGCATTCGCGCGAGGCGGCGGCGGTCGAACCTGCACGGCAATGGCTGGCGCAGCGCACCATCCGCCGCGTCGCGGTGAACTGGAAGGAGGACGTGCGCGTCTGGCATCCGGGGCAGGCATGGATCTGGGAACCGGGCATCGGCGTGTTCGACCCCGGCATCAACGCGCTGTCGGTCATCACCCACATCCTGCCGCGTGCCCTGCTGCTCGACGCCGCCGAGTTGCGTTTCCCCGCCAACCGCGACGCGCCGATCGCCGCCGATCTCGACTTCACCGATACCGCGGGGGTGCCCGTCCGCGTCGAATTCGACTTCGACCAGACCGGACCGCAGACGTGGGACATCGATGTCGAGACCGATGCCGGCCACCTCACCCTGTCGCTGGGCGCGTCGCGGATGGCGGTCGACGGCGTCGCGGTCGATGTCGGTGACGAGGCGGAATATGCCCGGCTCTACCGCCGCTTTGCCGAATGCCTTCGCGACCGGAAGAGCGACGTCGACCTGTCGCCGTTCGTCCACGTCAACGACGCGTTCCTGCTCGGGCGGCGGGTGACGGTCGGGGATTTCAGCGAGTAGACGCCAGGTCGTCACCCCGGCCTGCGCCGGTGTGACGATCGGCTAGGCGGTTCCGGCCATCGCCCCCGCGATCGCCGCCCGCGCCCGCGTCGCCACCGCCTTCCGCCCCAAGCCCGCCGGATCGAACGGCGCGAGGAAATGGATCGTCAGCCCGATCTGCCCGGCGCGCGCCAGCACCCGCGCGGCATTGGTCGTGCCCGGTTCGTCGCCCAGCCACGTCACCTCGTGCGCGTCGCCGTAATCGAGATAGACCGGCTGCACCTGCAACCCCGGCGGCGGCGGGTCGATCGCGCCCAGCAGCGCCGCCTTGAACGGCAGCAGCTCGCCCGGCGCGCCGGTCGTCCCTTCCGGAAACACGGTGACCGGATGGTCGGCGAGCAGCGCCTGGCGCAGCGTATCGATCTGCCGCGCGACGCCCAGCCGGTCGCCGCGATCGACGAACAGCGTGTGGTTCAGCGTGCACAGCCACCCGACCAGCGGCGCGTCGCGCAACTCGCCCTTGGCGACGAACGCGCTGCCGCTGGCCCCGGCGATGGCGAGGATGTCGATCCAGCTGCGATGGTTAGACAGGTACAGCACGTCGCGCGGCACCGGCGTGCCGACGACCGTCACCCGCACCCCGACGATCCGCGCGATCGCCCCCAGAAAGCGCGGCGGCCACGGCGATCGCGCGCCGACCAGCCGCCAGCTGCCGTGCAGCACCAGATAGCCGAGCAGCGCCGCCAGCATCCTGCCCGCCCGCGCTGTCATCCGTAGCCGCGCGGGCAGGGACATCGTCAGTCCTTGCGGTCGAGGCTGACGCCGTAGAGTTCCATGCGATGGTCGACGAGGCGGAAGCCCAGCCGCTCGGCGATCTGCTTCTGCAACAGTTCCAGCTCGGGATCGACGAACTCGATCACCCGGCCGGTTTCCACGTCGATCAGGTGGTCGTGATGCGCCTCGGGCGAGGGTTCGTAGCGCGCGCGCCCGTCGCCGAAATCATGCCGGTCGAGGATGCCGGCCTCCTCGAACAGCCGCACCGTGCGATACACGGTCGCGATCGAGATGCCCGGATCGATCGCCGATGCGCGCTCGTACACCTTCTCGACATCGGGATGGTCGTCGGCTTCGGACAGCACGCGGGCGATCACCCGGCGTTGCTCGGTGATCCGCAGCCCCTTTTGGTGACACAGCGCTTCGAGATCGATCTTGCGGGGCATGAATTCCTGTACGTCCAGACTGGCGGTGACCGCGTTCTAGCGCGCCCGACCGCCCAGCGAAAGCCGCTAAGATTCCCTTTGGAAACGCGTCGCGGCAAAACGCGCTTTTTCGCAAGTTTTCCAACGACCGCTCGGGCCGGCACGACATGCACAGGCTTGTCGTCACCCCGGGCCTGGCTCGGGGTGACGACAAAGGCTGATCCGGCTGCCTGAAACCGTCACCCCGGCGAAGGCCGGGGTCTCCATCGGCTCCTGCTGCGTGCTATCACCGGGAGATCCCGGTCTTCGCCGCGATGACGTCCGTTTCAATCGGGATGGACGAAACCCTGACCGCGCCGCACCCGGATCACGCGCTTCGGCGCTGCGTCCCCAGCCCGATCTGCTTGGCCAGCGTCCGGCGCTGCTCGGCATAGTTGGGCGCGACCATCGGATAGTCGGCGGGCAGGTTCCACTTCGCGCGATATTGCTCGGGCGTCATGTTGAAGTGCGTCATCAGATGGCGCTTGAGCATCTTGAGCTTCCGCCCGTCCTCGAGGCAGACGATATAGTCGGGCTTGATCGACGCGCGGATCGCGACCGCCGGTTCGGGGCGGGCGGCGGGTTCGTCGGCGGGCGTGCCCAGCGTGGCGAGCGCACCGTGAACCTCGCGGATCAGGGTCGGTATCTCGCCCACGTCGATGTTGTTGTTGCCGACATGGGCGGCGACGATGTCGGCGGTCAGGGCGATGAGCGTATCCTCGCGCCTGGCGGGCATATCCATAATCTTCCTCGTATACGCGGCCGGTACGTTGGCCGCCCCCGCTATCGACGCTGACCGGACGTCGCGCAACATTATATGCGGCTTTTTTGGAACCGGCGGGGCGATCGGGCGCCATCCGGCAGGCCTTCTTCCCGCGTGACGGGCTGCCTCAGCGAACGTCGAACCGTCCGCCCCGATCTGCCGTATCCCCGCGCAGGCGAGGGTGCGAAGGCAGCCCGTCGGGAAGGGGAGCGATCCGGCCGCTGCGGCAACCGTCGATCCGCGCCGGAGTTTGACGACTTGAAGTAGGATCGTTCGTGCTGAGTAGGGACTGAGCTTGTCGAAGGCCCGTATCGACGCACCCGTGGCGGTCCTTCGATACGCCGCTTCGACAAGCTCAGCGGCTACTCGGTACGAACGGTTACGTTTGACGTCATCACGCGCTAGACCAGCGGGATCGGCCGCACATAGGTATGGGCATCGAACCGCTCGCCGCCGCGCCCGGCATAATAATCGCGCCGCTCGCCGTGCCGGACGAAGCCCTCGCCGGCATATAGTCGCGTGGCATCGTTGCCCGCGCGCATCTCAAGACAGAGGCGCGCCGCGCCCCGCGTCTGCGCGTCGGCGATCGCCCGGCGCAGCAGCGCGCGGCCGATGCCGCGCCCGCGATGGTCGGGCCGCACCGCCAGCAGCAGCAATTCGGCGTCGTCGGCGATGGCGCGGGTCAGCGCGAAGCCGACCAGCAGTTCGGCGTCGTGCGCCAGCGTCAGCCACACGCCGGGCAGCGACAGCATCCCCAGGCACTGCGCCTGCGTCCACGCTTCGCCGAAGCGCGGCTCGAACGCCGCCTGCATCACCGCATCGACCGCCGCGATATCGGCGGCGGTGCCGTTGCCGATCACGATGGCGTCGCGGGTGTCGCTCATGCGCGGACGCTCGGCACCGCATCGGGTGCGCGGCCGTACAGCGGGGCGGGGGGCAGGGTGCGCAGCGCTTCGGGCAGCAGCATCACGTAGGCGGCGTCGGGCAGGCGGCTGGACTCGGGCAGGGCGGCATCGACCGTGCGCAGCCGCGCCAGTCCCTGTCCGACTACGCGGCGTCCGCGCAGCGCGGCGACGGCATCGGCAGGCTTGCGCGACACCGCCGGCCCGTCGGCGATCAGGTCGGCATCGAACGCCTGCTGGAACACCTCGCCATGGCCGCCGTCCAGCACCGCGACGATCGCGTCGCCCGGCGCCTCGGCCAGCGCCGCCGCCGCGATCGACGCCAGCGACGAATAGCCGCTGACCGGCACGCCCCAGCCGATGCCGAGGCCACGCGCCGCCGCCAGCCCGACGCGCACGCCGGTAAAGCTGCCCGGCCCGCAATCGACGAGGATCGCGTCGGCGCGGCCGTTATCCGGCAGCGCGGCGATCATCGGCACCAGCCGTTCGGCATGGCCGCGCCCGACCACGACATGCTCGCGCGCGATCACCACGCCGTCCTCGATCAGCGCGACCGAACAGGCGGCAGTGGCGGTTTCGATGACGAGCGTGCGCACGATCGGCGTCAGGCGATCCGGTTGAACCTGGCGAAATCGGGACGCGGCGAACGCGGGTGCAGGCTGGCGGGATCGCCATATCCCACGGTCGCGATCATATTGGCATGGACCGACGGCGTGTCGGCGAAGAACGCCGCATCCACCGCGCCGGCATCGAACCCCGTCATCGGCCCGGTATCCAGCCCCAGCGCACGCGCGGCAAGGATCAGATACGCACCCTGCAACGACGAATTGCGGAATGCCGACGCCCGTCGCAATTCGACATTGCCCTCGAACCACGACTTGGCATCAGTATGCGGGAACAGTTCGGGCAGGTGCTGGTGAAACTCGATGTCCATGCCGACGATCGCCGTCACCGGCGCGGCGCGAATCTTGTCGGGATTGGCACCCGTGGCACAGGCCGCCAGCTTGTCCTTGGCGTCCTGCGATGTGCACCACACGATCCGTGCGGGCAGCTGGTTGGCGCTGGTCGGGCCCCATTTCATCAGGTCCCAGATCGCGTGCAGCGTCGCGTCGTCCACCGGCCGGCCGGTATAATGGTTGAACGTGCGGGCGGTGCGGAACAGCGTGTCGAGCGCCTGGTCGTCGAGCTTGGGCATCAGACTGCACGAACCTCCGTGACTTCGGGGACATAATATTTCAGCAGCTGCTCGATACCGTTCTTCAGCGTCGCGCTGGACGACGGACAGCCCGAACAGGCACCCTGCAACTGCAGGTACACCTTGCCCTGGTCGAACCCGCGATAGACGATGTCGCCGCCGTCATTGGCGACCGCGGGGCGCACGCGCGTCTCGATCAGTTCCTTGATCTGTTCGATGATGTCGGCGTCCTGCGGGTCGTCGGTGAAGCTGTCCTCCGCCGGGACCGAGAAGCCGGCGCTGCCGGTGGCGTGGAACAACGGCATCCGCCCACCGAAATGGTCGAGCAGCAGCGCCAGCACATCGGGTTTCAGGTCGGCCCATTCGCTGCCCGGCGCCTTGGTCACCGACACGAAGTCGCGGCCAAAGAACACGCCGACCACGTCACCCAGTGCGAACAGCTGCGTGGCGAGCGGCGATGCCTCCGCTTCCTCGGGGCTCGCGAAATCGCGGGTGCCCGCATCCATGACGACCTGCCCCGGCAGGAACTTCAGCGTCGCCGGATTGGGCGTGGATTCGGTTTCGATCAACATGTCGCCCATGTGGCGGCATGGGCACGGGGGATCAAGGGCGGCCCGCCGGAAACGCTGCGTTGCCCCGTCGGCATGGCCGCGTTGCCTCCGTCGCTGCGCTGCGTTACCAGCCGTAACGATCTGGCAAGGGGGATGACGACCGGTGATCGAAACGCATCTGGCGAAGCTGCGCGCACGCGACACGATCTCGCCGGAGGAAGAAGCGGTCATCCGGGCGTCGCTGGGCGAGGTCCGCGACCTGCCTGCGAACCACACCTGCATCCGCGCGGGCGAACGGCTGTATTCCAGCACGCTGCTGCTCGACGGGCTGATGTACCGGTACAAGGATCTGCCGGGCGGCGAACGGCAGATCACCGAACTGCACGTCGCGGGCGACTTTCTCGACCTGCACAGCTTTTCGCTGAAACAGCTCGACCACAATGTCATGACGCTGACGCCGTGCCGCGTGGTGCTGGTGCCGCATGCCAGGCTGACCGAGATCACCGAAAAGCATCCGCATCTGGCACGGGTCTACTGGTTCCTGACCGCGCTCGACGCCGCGATCCACCGCGAATGGGAATTGTCGCTGGGCCGGCGCACCGCGATCCAGCGTATCGCGCACCTGATCTGCGAGTTGCAGGTCCGGCTGGGGCTGATCGGGGAGGTCGACGGCACCGGCTTCGCGCTGCCGCTGACGCAGGCCGGCCTGTCGGACTGCACCGGGCTGACCCCGGTGCATGTCAACCGCACGCTGCGCGAACTGCGCGAACGCGGGCTGGTCGAATTCCGCGGACGGCGGGTGTCGATCAACGACCTTGCCGGCTTGCGGTCGCTGGCCGAATTCGACGATTCCTATCTCTATCTGCGGCGCGAGGAACGGTAGCGCGAAGCTGAGCGGGGGCTGAACGCACGCCGCTTCGCAGCTTTATATTTCCGTCATCCCGTCGATACTGGTCGCGGCGTTGCAACGACGCTACACCCTGGCCCATGGCATCCCTGTATCGACTGGCCACGGGTGGCTTCACGACCCTGGCCCTGATCGCCGCGCCGCTCGCCGCGCAGACCCCGCCCGCATCGCCCGCGCCCGCGTCGCCGGCTCCCGCCCGGCAATTGCCGCCGCTCGAACCGGTGGCGCAGGGGCCCGACACGCCGTGGCTGTTCAGGGGCAGCGATATTCCGCCCGACCGGTCGTGGATGTACGGCGTGCTGCCCAACGGGCTGAAATATGCCGTGCGCAGGAACGGCGTGCCGCCGGGGCAGGTCGCGATCCGTGTCGCGATCGGCGCGGGTTCGCTGATGGAAACCGACAGCGAGCGCGGTTTCGCGCACCTGATCGAACATCTCAGCTTCCGCGGATCGGTGCACGTGCCCGACGGCGAATCGAAACGGGTGTGGCAGCGTCTGGGCGTTACGTTCGGTTCGGACAGCAACGCCTCGACCAGCTTTACGCAGACCGTATATAAGCTCGACCTGCCCTCGGCGACGCCCACCGGGCTGGACGAGAGCATGAAGATCCTGTCGGGCATGATGGCCGAACCGACGCTCAGCCAGGCGGCGCTCGACGCCGAACGGCCGGTCGTCCTCTCTGAACAGCGCGAGCAACCCGGGCCGCAGGTCCGCTTCGGCGATGCGGTGCGCAAGCTGTTCTTCGCGGGCCAGCCGCTGTCCGACCGCTCGCCGATCGGCAACGTCGAAACGCTCCAGGCCGCGACCGCCGACAGCGTAAAGAAGTTCCACGACCGCTGGTACCGCCCCGACCGCACCATAATCGTCATCGCCGGCGACGCCGATCCCGCCATCCTCGAAGCGATGGTGAAGAAGCATTTCTCCGCCTGGACCGGCACCGGCCCGGGTCCCGCCGACCCGAAATTCGGCGCGCCCAAGGCGAACGAACCGGTCGCGGCGGCGGTCAGCGAACCGACCATGCCGACGCTGGTCCAGATGGCGGTCCTGCGGCCATGGACCGTCGGCGACGACACGATCCTGTTCAACCAGGAACGGATGATCGACCAGATCGCGCTGCGCATCCTCAACCGCCGGCTGGAAAGCCGCGCGCGCGCCGGGGGCAGCTATATCTCTGCGGGTGCGAACCTCGACGACGTGTCGCGATCCGCCAACATCACCCAGCTGTCGATCCTCCCGCTGGGCGACGACTGGGCGGCGGCATTGCGCGACGTCCGCCAGTCGATCGCCGACGCGATGCGCACCCCCCCGACCCAGGCGGAGATCGACCGCGAGGTCGCCGAAATCCGCGCGGGCATGGAAAACGAGGTCCGCACCGCGCCCGTGACCGCCGGGGCGCTACTGGCCGACAACCTCATCTCCGCGACCGACATCCGCGAGACGGTGGCCGGTCCCGAAACCTCGCTGCGCATCTTCGAAGGCGCGGTGACGAAGAAGTTCTTCACCCCCGCGCGCGTACAGGCGGCGACGAAGAAGGTGTTCGACGGCACCGCCACCCGCGCCATCGTCAACACCCGCACCCCCGATCCGGCGGCGCAGGCCAGGCTGACCGCCGCGCTGTCGGAAAAGATCGCGGGCAGCGCGGCCCGGCGCGGCGGGCAGGGGGCGATCGGATTCGACCGGCTGGCTCCGCTCGGCAAGCCCGGCACGATCACCCAGCGCAGCATGGCGCTGGCCGATCCGCCGGTCGAACGCGTCGACTTCGCCAACGGGTCGTCGCTGCTGCTCTTCCCCAATGAATCGGAGACGGGGAAGGTCTATGTCAGCGTCCGCTTCGGCCGTGGCGTCAACGCGCTGCCGACCGATCGCCGCACCCCGGCCTTCGCCGCCGACCTCGCGCTGGTCGCCTCGGGCATCCAGACGCCCAAGGGCGTGCTGGGGCAGGAGGAGCTCGACCGGCTGACCGGCGGGCGGCAGATCGGCTTGTCGTTCGGGATGGGCGACGATGCCTTCACCCTGTCGGGCATCACGACCGCCGCCGACCTGACCGACCAGCTGAAACTGATCGCAGCCAAGCTCCAGTCGCCGGCATGGGACCCGGCACCGGTCGCCCGCGCCCGCGCGGTGATGCTGGCCAGCTACGACGCGCTCGGCGCCTCGCCCGACGGGGTGATGGCGCGCGATCTCGACGCGTTGCTCCACGCGGGCGATCCGCGCTGGGGCACGCCCGACCGCAAGGAGATCGAGGCGCTGACCCCGCAGGCGTTCAAGGCGCTGTGGGCGCCGCTGCTCGCCTCCGGCCCGGTCGAGGTGCAGGTGTTCGGCGATGTCACGCAACAGGCGGCGATCGATGCGGTCACCACGACGATCGGCGCGATGGCGCCGCGCAGCGCCGCCACCACCCCGCC
>NZ_JASCXF010000018.1:0-82684 GCF_030062225.1 Sphingomonas sp. 2R-10 | reverse complement strand
GGCCCCCGCGCTGTCGCTGGTCGCAGATACGACGGTGTTCGAGATGGCGGGCCTGATCGCCCGACTGGCGCCGGGGCGCGGGAGCGCTTAGGCCACCCTGCTCGACACGAACCGGACGTGATCCCGGCGAAGGCTGGGATGTCCCGGTGATAGCGAGCAGCAGGAGCCGCTTGAAGCCCCGGCCTTCGCTGGGGCGACGTATGCGGCAGGCAGCGCTTCCAACCTGAGCGCTCGCTTCCCCCTGCGATCACCCGCCTTGTTCTGGCGAGGTTTGAACCCTAGAGCCTCGGATCATGTCCGATCCATTCTACATCACCACCGCGATCCATTACCCCAACGGCCGTCCGCATATCGGCCACGCCTATGAAATGATCGCCGCCGACGCGATCGCCCGGTTCCAGCGGCAGGCGGGGCGCGACGTGTTCTTCCAGACCGGTACCGACGAACATGGGCTGAAGATGGTCAAGACCGCGCGCGACCGCGGGGTCGAGGTGCGCGCGCTTGCCGACGAAATGTCCGGTTATTTCCGTGACATGGCGAATGCTCTGAACATTTCGTGCAATCGGTTCATCCGCACGGTCGAACCGCAGCATTATGCCGCGTCGCAGGCGATCTGGGCAGCAATGCGCGATGCCGGCGACCTGTATCTCGATCGCTACGAGGGCTGGTACTCGGTCCGTGACGAGGCGTTCTACGAGGAAAAGGAACTGACCGACGGGGAGGGTGGGGTCCGCCTGTCGCCGCAGGGCACGCCGGTCGAATGGACCGCCGAAGAGACGTGGTTCTTCCGCCTGTCGAAATATCAGCAGCCGCTGCTTGATTTCTATGCGGCCTACCCGGACTTCATCCAGCCCGAAAGCCGCCGCAACGAAGTGCTGCGCTTCGTCGAGGGCGGCCTGACCGACCTGTCGGTATCGCGCACCAGCTTCGACTGGGGCGTGCCGGTGCCCGACAGCCCCGGTCACGTGATGTATGTCTGGGTCGATGCGCTGACCAACTATCTGACCGGCACCGGCTATCCCGACACGCCCAATCGCTACTGGCCGGCCGCGCTCCACCTGATCGGCAAGGACATCGTCCGGTTCCATGCGGTCTACTGGCCGGCGTTCCTGATGTCGGCGAAGTTGCCATTGCCGCAAACGGTGTTCGGACACGGGTTCCTGCTCAACCGTGGCGAGAAAATGTCGAAATCGACCGGCAACGTGGTCGATCCGATGCAGCTGGCCGAGCTCTACGGGGTCGACGCCCTGCGCTACTTCCTGCTGCGCGATATCAGCTTCGGCAACGATGGCACCTTTTCGGACGAAGCGATCGTCACACGCGCCAACAGTGACCTTGCGAACAGTTTTGGTAACCTTGCCCAGCGAACCCTTTCGTTTATCGCGAAAAATCTGGAAGGCGCATTGCCGGACGCCGGCCGGGGCGATCCCGCCGATGCCGAACTGCTTGCCACGGTCGGCGATGCGATCGACGCGTTCCGCAGCAACTTCGCCAACTTGCAGTTCGGTCAGGGGCTGGAGGCATGGATGCGGGGCGTCTTCGCCTGCAACCAGTATATCGACGTGCAGGCGCCATGGGCGTTGCGCAAGACCGACCCGGCGCGGATGCACGCCGTGCTCGGCACACTGGTCCGGGCGATCCGCGACCTCGCCATCGCGATCGAACCGGTGGTTCCCGCATCTGCCGCCACCCTGCTCGGACAGCTGGATCAGGCGGGGAAAGGGCATGATGCGATCGGCGACCATGGCTGGTACGCCGCCGCACAGGCCGCGGGCTTCCGCATCGCGCCACCGACCCCCATCTTTCCTCGACTGACCATCGCGGAGACCGAGCCGGCATGAAACTGGCCGACAGCCACTGCCACCTGAATTACAAGGGCGTCGCCGAGATCCAGGGCGAGGTCCTGTCCCGCGCCCGCGCCAGCGGCGTCGTCGCGATGCTCAACATCTCGACGCGGGAAAGCGAGTGGGGCGCCGTCATCGCAACCGCCGAGCGCGAACGCGACGTATGGGCAACGGTCGGCATCCACCCGCATGAGGCGGATGCGCACCCTGATGTCGATACCGAACGGCTGATCGCCGCCGCCGGGCATCCGCGCGTCGTGGGCATCGGTGAGAGCGGGCTCGACTATTATTACGATCACAGCGATCGTGGCGCGCAACGGACGAGCTTTCGTGCGCATCTTGCGGCATGCCGCGCGACCGGACTGCCGATCGTCGTGCATACCCGCGATGCCGAGGAGGATACCGCCGCCATCCTGCGCGACGAACTGGAGAAGGGGGCCTTTCCCGGCGTCCTCCACTGTTTCACCGGATCGGCCGAACTGGCGAAGATCGCGATTGATCTCGGCTTCTACATTTCGATCTCCGGCATCGTGACGTTCAAGAGTGCCCACGCGCTGCAGGCGGTCGCACGCGACCTGCCGCAGGATCGGATGTTGGTCGAAACCGACGCGCCGTTCCTGGCACCGGTGCCGCATCGCGGCAAACCGGGCGAACCTGCGTTCGTCGCCGACACCTGCCGGTTCCTCGCGAAGCTGCGCGGTGAGGATCCCGATGCGCTGGCCGACGCGACGCGGTCGAACTTCCATCGGCTGTTCGCCAAGACGCTGGCATGAAGGTCCGTATCCTCGGCTCCGGCACGTCGTCGGGCGTGCCGCGGATCGGCAACGACTGGGGCGCGTGCGACCCGAACGAGCCGCGGAACCGCCGGACACGAGTATCGGCGCTGATCGAGCATGAGGACACGCGCATCCTGATCGATACCGGGCCGGACATGCGCGAGCAGTTGCTGGCGGCCGATGTCGCGACGGTCGATGCGGTGCTGTGGACGCACGATCATGCCGACCATTGCCACGGAATCGACGACCTGCGGCAGCTGTTCCATAACGCCCGCGCGCCGGTGGCTGGCTATGCCCGCGCGGAAACGCTGACCAGCCTGCGATCGAGGTTCGATTATGTGTTCGCGGGACGCGCCGGCTACAGGCCGACCGTCGCGGGCGAAATCCTGCCCGACCAAATGGTTATCGGGGCGGTTACCATCAGATGCACCGATCAGCCGCACGGCTCGATCCATTCCGCCGGGCTGCGGTTCGACGTCGATGGGGGGGGGATTGGATATGCTACGGACTTCAGTGCGGTGACGGGGGACATGTTGACCCTGTATGAGGGCGTCGACATCCTGGTCGTCGATGCGCTGCGCGCCGCGCCGCATCCGACCCATCCGTCGCTGGCCGAGGCGATCGCCTTTGCGCGGAACTGTCGCGCGGGTCGAACCGTCCTGATCCATATGGATCAATCGATGGACTATGCGACGCTCCGCCGCGACCTGCCTGCGGGGATCGAACCGGGCTATGACGGTCTGGAACTGGCGCTGTGAGCGACGATCGGGGCATCTATGTCCTGATGGGCCTCATGATGCTGATACTGCCGCTGTCGTCGCTGCTGGCGCGGAAGCCGAGGACGTCGGTCGTGTTGCGGGCTGTTCTGGGTTGGGGGGTGATCGTCGCGATCCTCTATCTCGCGTTCGCCAATCGCGCACGGCTGGGCGAACTGGCGGGAAGCGTCGGCGACAAAATCGGCCGTTCGGAACAGAGGGTTGAGGGAGATACGGTTCGTATCCGGCAATCGCTGGATGGCCATTTCTGGGCGCAGGTCCGGCTGAACGGCGTCGAGCGGCGGATGCTGATCGACAGCGGGGCGACGTCGACGGCGATCTCCGAAGCCACCGCCAAGGCGATCGGCGTCACGCCGCGGCGCGTGCCGCCGGTGATCCTGTCGACCGGCAATGGCCGGGTCGAGGCGGCGCGTGGCCGGATCGAGACGGTGCGCATCGGCGACCTTGAAACCCGCGACCTGCCGGTGGTGATCGCGCCGACGTTCGGTGACCTCGACGTCATCGGCATGAACTTCCTGTCGCGGTTGCAGGGATGGCGGGTCGAGCGTGGTACGCTGGTCCTGCAACGCGATATCGTGGACTAGTTTTACATAATGTTTATTATCGGATCGGTTAATTGTAAGCGCCAAATACAAATGACACCACTCCGCTAGATAGAAACGGCACTGCTGGTGCTGTCGGCGGGTCGCCGGTGTCATAGCCTTCCTCGGCAACGAGGATGCGCATGGTATGACGGTGCTGGCAATGAGTGCTGCTGAGATCACCCGGTTCGACACGCTGATGCGGCTCGACCGCGGCGAGATCCGGACTGCGGATGCAATGGAACTGTTGGGCCTCCAACGGCGGCAAGTTTACCGGCTGCTTGACCGCCTGCGGCAGGAAGGCCCTGCCGGCCTCGTGTCGCGCAAGCGTGGGCGGCCGAGCAACCGCCGCTACAGCGACGCCTTCCGCGCCGAAGTCGTCGCGCTGGTGCGCGAACACTATGCCGACTTCGGCCCGACGCTCGCGCGCGAATACCTCGCCGAGCGGCACGGCTTGGGCCTCTCGTGCGAGACGCTGCGGCAGATCCTGATGGAGGCGGGCCTGTGGAAGGACCGCGCCGCCAGGCGCCCTCGCCCCTATCAGCCGCGCTACCGGCGTGACTGTCGCGGCGAACTGGTCCAGGTCGACGGCTCGAAACACTGGTGGTTCGAGGACCGCGGCCCGCAATGCACGCTGCTGGTGTTCATCGACGACGCGACGAGCGAGCTGATGCACCTCGAGATGGTGGAGAGCGAGAGCACCTTCTCGTACATGCGCGCGACGCGGACGTATCTCGAGCGGCACGGCAAGCCGGTCGCCTTCTACACAGACAAGCACAGCGCCTTCCGCAACAACACGGCCTCGGCAAACGGCGACGGGATGACCCATCTTGGGCGCGCGCTGGACCGGCTTAACATCGAGCTGATCTGCGCGAACTCGCCGCAGGCGAAGGGCCGTGTGGAGAGCGCCAATGCCACGCTGCAGGACCGGCTTGTAAAGGCGATGCGACTCCACCGCATCAACACCATCGACGAAGCCAACGCTTTCCTCCCCTCCTACATGGCGCAGCACAATCAACGGTTTGCCAAGGCGCCGTTCGACCCGCGCGATCTGCACCGTCCATTGGCCATTCACGAGAACCTTGAGGCGGAGATGGTGTGGCGCGAGCAGCGCACCGTCACCGGCGCCCTAACCCTGCACTACAACAAGGCCATGTTCATTCTCGAGCCGACACCGGTCGCCCAGGGGCTCGCACGAAAGAGGGTGGACGTTTGCGAGTATCCGGACGGCCGGCTCGAAATCCAGCACGAGGGCAAGGCCCTGCCCTATCATGTGTTCGACAAGATGCGCCGCGTGAACCAGGCGCCCGTGGTCGACAACAAGCACTTGGACGCCGCCCTAGCTCTCGCCCATGCCATCCAGCAGGTGAAGCCGCACCACTCCAAGCGCAACAACAACGAACCGGCCCGCACCGCGCAGCCGGCCGGGATGTTCAAGGCTCCATCATCAGTGCCGTCTGGGCCGACGCTGGATCGCCGCAAACTGGGCAATCAGCGACTCAAGCGAGGCGCTCGCCTTTCCAACGACGAACTCGTCGCGCGCGGCCTGGGCGAGTACGTCCGCCAGCAGACAGGATGACCGGAGAACGCGTCGTCCAGCGTCTCAAAATCGATGCTTGAACGGGAAGGGATACAGCTTCTCGAAACCCTTGCGCGATCCAGTACCGAGAATGTGACTGACCTACGGATTAGGCTGCTGCCGGCTATCTGCCGCCAACGGCATTTCGACCGCCAGCTTGACCCTTTGCATCGGAATGTCCGTCTTAATGCTGCGCACACCCTCGATACGGGCGAGGTGTTCGGCCTGGAAGCGACGGACGCCTTCAAGGTCCGGCGCGACAATCCTCAGCAGGAAGTCGCAATCTCCGGCCATGAGGTGGCACTCCACGATCTGCGCGAGGTCGTTGACCGCGGCCACGAACCGCTCGACCTGTTCCTCGTCCTGTCCGGTCAGCCATACGCGGGCGAACACGGTCATCCCCATTCCGATCTTGGCCGGATCGACCACGGCGGCGTACCGCTCGATCACACCGGCCTCTTCGAGCAACCGGACCCGGCGGAGGCAGGGCGACGGCGAAAGTCCGACGTCGGCGGCGAGCTGATTGTTCGGGCAGCGCCCGTCACGCTGAAGAGCGGTCAGGATGCGCTTGTCGATCGAGTCGAGTACCATCGGCACTTCATGCCACTATAATCGGTGTCATACGACTTTTCATGCCACCACAACGACGAGTTGGCGGCATCTTTGGCAGCACCTTCGAGCCGCGCTGCGCTATAGATGCTCCAACCGCTGACACTGAAGTTGGCAGGCTGGAGGAACCGTGTCCAAGCAAACCGTCTCGAAGCGCGTCACGGCTCCCTCGCTGCGCGCCCGCAAAGGCGCCGAGAAGATCGTCGCGCTGACCGCCTACACCGCGCCGATGGCGCAGCTCCTCGACCCGCATTGCGACCTGCTGCTGGTCGGCGACAGCCTCGGCATGGTGGTCCACGGCCTGTCGACGACGGTCGGCGTCACGGTCGAGATGATGATTCTGCACGGGCAGGCAGTGATGCGCGGCAGCACCCAAGCGCTGGTCGCGATCGACCTGCCGTTCGGCAGCTACGAGCGATCGCCCGAACAGGCTTTCGACACCGCGAGCCGGATCATGATGGAGACAGGCGCGCAGGCGGTGAAGGTCGAGGCGGCCGAAGGCGTCGCCGACAGCATCGCGTTCCTCACGGGCCGCGGCATCCCGGTGATCGGCCATGTCGGCCTGCGTCCGCAAGCGGTGAACCTCGACGGCGGCTTCAAGGCGCGCGGACGCAACGACGCGGAGCGGGAGCGGGTGCTGGCCGAAGCCCGCGCGACCGACGAGGCCGGCGCGATCGCGATGGTGGTTGAGGGTGTCACGCCCGAGCTGGCAGCCGAAGTGACCGCTGCGGTTGGCTGCCCGACGATCGGGATCGGCGCATCGTCGGCCTGCGACGGTCAGATCCTCGTGACGGAAGACATGCTGGGCCTGTTCGACTGGACCCCCAAGTTCGTCCGTCGCTACGCGGACCTGAGAGGCGCGATCGAGGTTGGCGCGGCGGGCTACGCTGCCGATGTGCGCGCCGCCAGCTTCCCCGGCGAGGCCGAGGAGTACCGGTTGGGGACGCGCAAGTGAGCGGAAACGACAAGGCGCTGACCGCGGAGCGGCGGGACAGCATTGTTGCCAGCTTCGGCCGGCAAGGCGTGCTGCTCGGCATGGGCGGCCGGATGGCGAGCCTCGATATGGGCCGCTGCACGCTGGAGCTTCCGTTCGGCGATGCGGTGGCGCAGCAGCATGGCTTCTTCGCAGGCGGCGCGATCGGCACCCTGGCCGACGTCGCCGGCGGCTATGCCGCGATGAGCGTGGCGCCGGCCGGGCACGACGTGCTGACGCTCGAATACAAGATCAACTTCCTGCGCCCGGCGACGGGCGCGATGCTCATCGCCGAAGCGGCGGTACTGCGGGCGGGACGTTTGATGATCGTCACCCGTGTCGACGTGTTCGATGCGGAACGACGCCTGTGCGCCGCCATGCAGCAGAGCATCGTGCCGCATGCAGCGGCGAAGGCGGCGTCATGACCCCAACCACCTTGTGCGAACGCTATCTCGACGCGCTCAACCGCGGCGACCTCGATGCGGTCCTCGCCCTGTTCCTCCCCGACGCACGTGTGTCGTCGCCGCTCTACGGCGACCACGACGTAACTTCCTTCTACACCGAGCTGTTCGCCGACACGGCACGATCCGAGACCCGATTGCTTCACGTCTTCGACAGCTCGGCGTCCGGCTCCGCTGTGGCGCTCCATTTCGCCTATGACTGGACGCTCGCCAACGGCACGCCGGTCCGGTTCGAGTGCGTCGACGTCTTCAAGCTGAGCGAGGACCGCGAGCGCTTCGCCGGGATCACGATCATCTACGACACCGCGCCGCTTCGCGCCGAGTTCGCGGCGAACAAGGGCTGAAGCATCGCCGCATTCCGATCGAGGGATCGGACAGCCCAACCATCACGAGCGGAGCCACTCCATGAACGCGAGTCTGCTGGCGGCCTTCTGGGCCGTGTCGATGATGTTCGTCATCACGCCTGGTGCCGACTGGGCTTACGCCATCTCGGCCGGGATGCGTGACAAGGCCATCGTCCCCGCCGTGGCCAAGCTGTTGCTCGGGCACCTGGTCGCGACATTGATCGTCGCGGCAGGTGTCGGCGCGCTGGTGACGAGCGTGCCTTACGCCCTGACCGCGCTGACGCTGATCGGTGCGGCCTATCTGCTGTGGCTGGGGGTGGGGCTCATCACCAACCCGCCGGTGCCGACCGCGGCGGACGACGCCGGCCCGATCTCGCCCGCGCGCTGGCTGGCCAAGGGGTTCGGCGTGAGCGGGCTCAATCCCAAGGTCATTCTGCTGTTCCTGGCGCTGCTGCCGCAGTTCGTCGACACGAAGGCGGCGTGGCCGATCCCGGCGCAGATCGTCGCGCTGGGCCTCGTCCATGTCGTCAACTGCGGCATCGTCTACCTGCTGGTCGGTAACGCAGCGCGTCTGGTGCTACGAACCCGTCCTCAGGCGGCGAAGGTCGTAGGACGGGTATCGGGTGCGGTGATGCTGTGCCTCGCCGTCGGATTGAGCGCGGAAGCATTGGTGAGGTAGAATCGTCGCCATGAAACGACCATCGATCGTGATCCTGTGCGGCGCGACCATCGTCACGCTGGCGATGGGGGACGATGGCGTGGTTGGCCGGCTTTGCCTCACTATACGGCTGAGAGCCCCAGCTAGGCCGGACCGTTCGATGTGCCGTGCGCGAGGGAAGCGGACGCCAAGCCTTCGATTCTGACGTTCCCGATTGGGAACGGCCAGCGAGACGGCGCGGACGTTCTCGGAATCGATCGAGTTTCGAGAATCCCGATTGTGTCCCACAATCGACAGGACGTTTGTGAACCGCCGCAGCGCTTGACCCCCCTGCCATGGAGCTATCATCTAGATCTTGTAGTAACAGGAAATGGCCCATCGACGCGCTCTTGAACAATCTAACCTGCGTCATTTCGGTGCGGCGCACGCGGCGCGTTCGCTGGGATGGTCCGTCGTCGATCTGCTGTTCGCCTGGCACCTGCACGTCAACGTCGGGCTGACCGGCGTCGAGACGGGCTGGTCGCTGTTCCTAATGCTGGGGATCGGTGGTGTGGCAACGCTTCTGGCGGGCTTCACGCTGAGCCGCCGGATAGCCGATGGTCCCACGATCGTCAGGGTACAGGTTCCCGCCACGATTGCCGCGGCGATCCTATTGTGCGTGACGTTTCAAACCAGCAACGCATTTCTTGTCATTGCAGCGGGAGCAGCATTTCGGATCGTCTATGCCGTGCAGGACATCGCGCAGAACATGCTGACATCGCTGTTACCAACGGATGATCGTGATGCCGATCGCTATGCGCGGCTGCGGGTAACGCTCAGTGCGGGTGCACGGTGCTGTGTTGTGACCGCATTCGCCGTGTCGGTCAGCATCCTGCCCGCCATGCTTGCGGTGATCGCCACCGCGGCCGTCGCCTCCGCCATCTCGCTGCGCCGCGTCGTCTTTCCCCGCCGACCGGATGCGGGTCACCGCATGGATGCGTCGACCTATTCGATGCCCGCCGGGCTTGCCCGATTGCTGCTCAGCTGGGCGGTCGCGGCGATGCTGCTTCCAACGCTTAATCGTCTTCTGATCTTCTCAACGAGCCCGCCGCTCCTGCCACGATCCGGCGTCTGGTTGCTCGCCGGTTTTTGCGTCGGTTCGATGATCGGGCCGCTCTGGAAACACCCAACGGCCGGCAAGCTGCTGACGGCGACGATCCTCAGCGCCCTGTCGATGATCGTGGTCCTTCCCGGCGGGGCTGGCCTCACCGCCCATGTCATCGGCGCGGTCTTCCACGGCGTGGCGCTCAGCGTGTTCGGTGTCCAGCTATGGGGGGCCACAGCGCGTCTCGCCATGACACAGGCCCGGACGGGGTATCGCGCCGATGGCATTATCTTCGGTAGCGTCATCCTGACACTTCACTTCGCATCGGCCGCAGGAATGCTCGTGGTCGGTCCATTGATCGAAGGGGTCGAGGCCGCGCGACTGGCCTTCGTCTTCGTGGCAGTGGCCACGACCGTTTTCGGCGCGCTCTTGCTGACCGTCCTGGGCCTCAGCGAAAGAACAGCGCCTGCAGCGGCATGAGCGCAGCACCCATCGCCGTTGCGTCGCCTTGCACCGCGCTGGGAACAACCGTGGGCAGTGGAAACGGGCGATCATGGCGCGTAGGGCTGACGGGCAATTCGATGCCCTCGACCAGCGAGGCTAGGAGCCATCCGGGCGCGCGTCCGCCGATCACCAGCTTCTCGCACGCCACAATATGACCGAGTAGGAAGGCGAGCGTCGCGAACGGCTCGCGCGCCTCTGACAGCCACGCATCGACCCCGGGGGTTGCCGGATCAATCGCCGCCAGCATCTCCTCGACGGTGTCGAAAGCCGTGCCATGGTCTGCCACCAGCGTCCGGAGCCGGTCGAGGCTGGGATAGCCGCCACCCGGCCGATCCCGCCCGAGCAGCCACCATACGGCACCGAAGTCACCCGCATTGCCGCGCACGCCGCGCATGGGACGTCCATCGACGATCAATCCACCGCCGAAGCCATTGGTCAGGTTGGCATAGGCGAAGGTCGCGGTGCTCCTGCCGACGCCTAGGAGCCCTTCCGCGATCGCGGCGCAGGTCGCATCATTGTCGCACAGCAGGTTCGATCCCAGCACGGGTGACAGCGTCGTCACCAGATCGGCATCGACCCAATCGGCCAATACCGCCGGGGGATTGAAGCGCAGCGGATCGCCGACCAGGAAACCGGCGAACCCTACCCCGGCGCCCACGATACGATCCCGGTCGACCGCTGTATCCTTCAGCAGGCGCTTGTGCATCGCCGTCAGCTGCTTGACCACCGCTGCACGGGAACGATCCACCATCGGTTCGCGCCAGCCTGCGCACACCTGTCCGGTGAGGTCGGCCAGCGCGATCGACAGCGCGTCCCCGGTGATACCGACACCGACGCCGTAGGCATGGTCGGGCACGAGAGACAGCAGAACGCTGGGATTGCCGCGCCCCGTCGCTGCGCGACTGGACGCCGCCACCAATCCCTCGGCCACGAAACCGCTAACAAGTCGCGCGATGCTTGGCTGCGAGAGGTCGAGCCGTCGCGGGAGCGTGCCCTGCACCGCTGGACCCGCGCGCAGCAATAGGTCGAGCAACGCTCGCCCACCCGCTGCGACCGGGCGATGCCAGACAGGCGACGCCACGGAGCCAAGCGGAATTTCGCAATCGATTGTCATTTTGCTGTCACTCGATCAAAATACATGGCAAATACTATTCGACTCGATGGTGCCGGAAAAGCCGACGCGCCGCAACTGGGTCGGGAGGATGCGGAAGGGATCAGACTGCGGTCGGCGAAGGCCGTCGATCGCGCATCTGCCCCACCTGCGATACACGACAAGGGGTAAGAAGATGAAGACGTCCGTTATGATCCACCTGCTGGGAGCGGCCTCGGCGCTCGCGCTGACCGGCACCGCCGCGTTCGCCCAAGTTGCGCCGCCGACCGCCGAAGCTCCCGCAACCGACAGTGATACCAGCACCGACATCGTCGTCACCGGCACGTCGACCCGCCAGCGCAAGTTTGACGCGCCCTATTCGGTCTCGACGATCGATAAGGCGCAGATCGCCGATGCCGCCCCGCACAGCGTCGCCGACCTGCTCGCCGCGACACCGGGCATCACGGTCGAGGCGTCCGGTGGCGAGGGCGGCGGCGAGAACGTCGTCATCCGCGGCTTGCCGTGGAGCGGGTGGCGTCTGATCGATTTCAACCAAGACGGGATGCCGCTGTTCGAGAGCAATACCGAGCGGTTTATGAACATCGACCAATTCTACCGCGTCGACCTCGATACGCAGCGGGTGGAGGTCGTTCGCGGCGGCACTGCGCCGCTGTTCTCGAACAATGCACCGGGCGGCGTCGTCAACTTTATCACCAACCACGGCACCGATACCTACCAGGGTGCGCTGCGACTAGAATCCGGCACGGGCAACCGCGCCCGTACCGACTTGGCGGTGTCGGGTCCGCTCAGCGACCGGCTGCTGGTCAGCATCAGCGGTTTCTACCGGCGCGACGACGGATTGCGGAACCCCGGCTATGACAATGCCGATCGCGGCGGTCAGTTCAAGCTCGGCGCGACCTACAAGCTCGATGGCGGCAAGATCTGGGGCGACGTCAAATATCTGAACGACCGCAGCATCTTCTACACCGCGCTGCCGCTGGTCGACCCGACGACGGGCGCCTCGCTAGAAGGGTTGATCGATCCGCGCGATGGCACGCTCAGCTCGCCCGCCTTCCAGCGCGTGACGCTGCGCACGCTCGCGGGCGGGCAGCCGACGACGATCAATCGCGATCTGGCGGACGGCATTCACCCGGACGTGTGGACCGCCACGCTGGGCGCGGACCACGAACTGGGTGCCGGTTTCCAGATCGCGGCGACCTATCGCCACATGGAGGGCACGACCGGGTTCGACACGATCCTGAACGGTGCGCCGGTATCCGCAGCGTCGTTCCTGTCCGGTCGCCTTGCCGGTGCGCGGACGGCGTTCGGTAGCGGTGTGTCGTCGCTGCGCTATGTCGTGGCGGGCACCAACACGCTCTATGATCCAGCCACCACCGCCAATCTGGTGATGGCCAACACCTGGGCGTCGATCCGCACGCGCACGCGCTACGACGCGGGCGACATTCGACTGACCAAGACGCTGGACACCCCGATCGGCCGCCATGCGCTGACCGGCGGCATCTATTACAGCGACTATAACTACAGCCAGGCCCAGTCGCTCAATTCGCTGCTGGTCAATGTGAAGAACCAGCCGATCGCACTCGACGTGCAGGCGCTGAACGCCAACGGGCAGGTGCTCGGCAACGTCACCGAGAACGGCTTCATCAGCTATGGCGCGGGCAGCCAGAACGGGTCGCTCGACGGCCGCTCCTTCGCCTTCTACCTCGCCGACAGCTGGCAGGTGACGCCCGCCTGGTCGATCGACGCCGGCATCCGCCGCGTCTCGCGCAAGCAGGACGGCGTGCAGGGCATCCTGGGCACCGTCAACGCCGATCCCAATGGCGCGGTCGCTGCCCGCTCGGTCGCGGGCGTGGTCAGCAATGTCGCCCGGTCGGAGGATCTAAAGGGCACGAGCTGGACGGTCGGCACCGGCTATATCTTCTCGCGCGATGCCAACGTGTTCGGCCGCTACACGCGCAGCTTCAGCTATCCGCGGTTCGACACGATTCTGGGCGGCGCGACGCTGCCGGGATCGACCGAGCCGCTGCCAGTCGCCAAGGTCCAGCAGGCGGAGGCGGGATTCAAGTTCGCCACCACCGGCCTGCGCGTCACCACCACCGGCTTCTGGTCGAAGTTCGACCGGCTGAACGGCGGCACGCAGGTCGCCGCCGCAGACGGGACGATCACCAATTCGAACATCATCTTCGACACGCGCACCTATGGTGTCGAAGTAGAGGCCGTGGTCAGCCCGTTCGCAGGGTTCGATGTGTCGGCGGTCGGCATGTGGCAAGATCCGAAGATCGTCCGCGTCGACACGCTGACCGGCGTCAACGCGCAAAGCTCGCAAGGGGGCGACATCACCCGCGTGCCGCGTGTCCAGCTGACGGTGCAGCCGTCCTATGGCTTCGAGGTCGGCGCGGCGAAGGCGCGGCTCTACGGCACCTTCTTCACGATCGGCCGTCGCTTCCAGGATGCGTCGAACCTCAGCCGGCTGCCGGCCTATTCCTCGGTCGATTTGGGCGCGAGCGTCGAGATCGACGGCTTGGAACTGCGCGGCGCCGTCAACAACGTCTTCGACGTCGTCGGCCTGACTGAGGGCAATGCCCGCGCCGCGGTGATCGGCACCGGCACGGGCGTGCTCGACGCGACCGTCGGCCGGTCGATCTTCGGCCGCAACTTCACCGTCGCACTGACCAAGCGGTGGTAAGCCGTCTGTTCCCCGTCGCCGCGGTGGCGCTGGCCTTGGCCAGCGCCGCTCCGGCGCACGCGCGTGAGGCGGCCGGATCGGTCGCCGCGCGCTTCGGCGACCCGGCGACGCCGATGCTGGTCGTTGCGCATCGCGCCTGCCACAATCCGGCACCGCGCCACGGCTTGCCGGGCGCGCTATCGGAGAACTCGCTGGCCGGAATCGAGCGCTGCATCGCGCTCGGCGTCGATGTCGCGGAGGTGGACGTGCGCCGGACCCGCGACGGCTATCTCGTCCTGATGCACGACGACAGCGTCGACCGCACCACCGATGGCCATGGCAAGGTCGCCGATCTGTCGCTCGCCCAAATCCGCAGCCTGCACCTGCGCGACAACGAGGGCGGCGCGGACATGCCGCTCACCGATCGAGGCGTGCCGACACTGGAGGAAGCGCTGGCGACGGCGAAGGGACGCATCCTGCTGAACCTCGACGTGCAAGCCGGTCTCTATGCCGACACCGTGGCGGTGGTGCGCGGCGCGAGCCAGCAGGACGGCGTGATCGTAAAGCAGCCCGCCGGGACCGGCAGTCCCGTGCTGGCGGACGTTGCCCCCTTCGACGCCGTGGCGTTCATGCCGATCCTGGTGGGCGATGCCGATATGCCCGCCGTTGCCGAACGTCAGCTTGGCGGTCGACGTCATCCGGTCGCCTTCGAATTGCCGCGCATGACCCCCGATGCGCTGCCGGTATTGGCGGCGATCGCGCGTCGCGGCCGGACGCGACTATGGGTCAACACGCTTTGGGAAGGCTTCGTGGCGGGCGTCGGCGGAGACGTGGATGCCTTGCGCGATCCCGACGCGGTCTGGGGACGCCTGCGCAGAAGCGGTGTATCGGTGATCCAGACCGACGAACCCGAGGCGCTTCTGCGCTATCTCGGCCGATGAGCGCCGGTCGGCACGCCGGTGATCGCTGATGGGCCAGGGAACGGCGGCAATTCGCACCCTTGCCGATCTGGCGCGACTGGCCGGCGTGTCGACGGGCACCGTTTCACGCGCGCTGTCGAACAAGACGACCGTCAATCCGGTGACGGGCGACCGCATACGCGCGCTGGCTGCCGCGTATGCATTCCATCCCAACCAGATGGCGAGTCGACTGCGCAAGGGCTGCACCGGCGTCGTCGGCGTCGTCGTTCCATTGGGACACGAACACAGCCAACGGCTGTCGGACCCCTTTTTCATGGCCCTGCTCGGGCATCTGGCCGACGAGCTGACCGCCCGTGGATACGAGGTGATGCTGTCGCGCGTCATCCCGGATTCAGATGACTGGCTCGACCGGATCGTCGGCTCGGGGATGCTCGATGGTGTCCTTCTGGTGGGGCAATCGGATCAATTCGATACCATCGAGCGCGTGGCCGCGCAGTATCGGCCGCTGGTGGCATGGGGTGAACACAGGCCGGGCCAGCGCCATTGCGCCATCGGCGTGGACAACCGTTCAGGCGGGCGACTGGCAGGGGAGGCGCTCATCCGCCGCGGCCGGCGCAACCTTGCCTTCCTGGGCGAATGCCGCACGCCGGAGCTGGCCGCGCGCTACGCCGGACTGTGCGATGCCGCAGCATCAGCCGGCCTCGCCCTGCCTCTCCAGCTCGACACCCATCTCGCCACGGCGGCGATGTCCAGCCAGATCGCCGCACACCTGGATCATCTGAGTCACGCGATCGACGGCGTAGCCGCGGCCTCCGACGTCATCGCCATGCAACTCCTGCGATTGTTGGCGGATCGCAACATCGCCGTCCCTGACACCGTCTCGGTCACGGGCTTCGACGATCTGCCCCTGTCGGAACAGACGGTGCCGCGGCTGACGACCATCCGACAGGATATCGTGCGCGGCGCAAGCCTCATGGTCGCAACACTGATTGCTCGCATGTCAGGGCATGACGAACCAACCGACCGATTGATTCCGCTACTCATCGAACGCGACAGTGCCTGAGCATCGCGTTTTACCCGTCTTTCCAGCATAGCAAAGGAACTTGCATTGGTTTCACTGCGCATTGCCGCTCTGGCAATTTCCTGCGCGATCGCGCTTCCAATCGGAGCTGTTTCCCAGACCGACATTACCGGGTTTCTGGCGCCGGGGGAGTTTGACGTGATCCCCGCACTCGAGCCGGCACCGCAGCCCGGTGATCCGCGCTTCATGTCGGACCGGCAGATTTTTCGTGCTACGCGCCGACTGACAGGCACCCCACGTTGGCGCTTGGCAATCACTGACGCAGACGAGAGCATGTCAGCAATGATGCGCAACTACAGCTGCGCGGTCGGAGCGGCGCTGACTCCTGCTACAGCACCGAAACTTGCGGCCCTGATGCGGAAGGTCGGCAAGGATACCGCAGGCCAAAGCGCACGGGCCAAGGTCTTCTTTCGTCGAAATCGGCCGTTTATTTATGATGCCGGTGCCATCTGTCAGCCGAAATCAGCCCTGATCGACCCATCCACCCACCGGTTCAGCTATGACTATCCCTCGGGGCATACTACCTGGGGCTGGACCTGGGCGCTGATTCTGGCCTCCGTTGCCCCTGATCGGGCGACCCAGATACTTGCTAGGGGACGCGCCTATGGCGATAGCAGGTACATCTGCGGGGCTCATAACAGAAGCGCGGTAGAGGCGGGTATGCAGTCAGCGTCAGCAACCATGACGGTCGTTGCCGCCAAACCCGAATACCAGAGCCAATTGAGGGACGTCCGAGATGAAGTTTCGGCGCTGCGTCGAAGCACTACGATGCCTCCAACGAGTCAATGCGAGGGCCATACCTCGAAGGTTGGGCTGCAATAGGTTCGACTCACAATTTGTCTTCCCGAATGGGAAGGTCGGGTGAGATTCCCGGCCACCGATCGTCCGGGCCGCGTGCTTCCGGGACGAATTTCCCGAAATATGTTCCCGATTGCCTTTTCCCGAAATGCGCCATCGGACATGGAGTTTCGGGAAAGGGTAGCCGCCTGAAAACCGGGCTGACCAAGCCCGCTGCTGGCGCAGCGGGTCCAGGGTCAGGAGCCGAGAGGTGATCGCATCAGCGGGGGCAGCGCTGCGCTGTTTGGATGGCTCCACGCTGCCCCCGCTGCTACCAGACGGTGTCATTTCTATCTGGTGACGATTATGTCTTTTCTAAACGGCAGGAACATTAATGACTTGTAGCGGTTCCGCATATAGCTCTGACGATGTCATCGGCCGGATCGTCGCGATCATGGCGCGACTGCGCGATCCGGCGACCGGTTGCGAATGGGATTGCGCGCAAAGCTTCGCAACGATCGCGCCCTACACGATCGAGGAAGCCTATGAAGTCGCCGACGCGATCGAGCGTGGCGACATGGCCGACCTGAAGGACGAACTGGGCGACCTGTTGCTGCAGGTCGTGTTCCACAGCCGCATCGCCGAGGAAGCCGGGCTGTTCGCGCTGCGCGACGTAGTCGATGCGATCAGCGACAAAATGGAACGGCGGCACCCGCATATCTTCGGCGAAGCCCCGTCCGGCGGTCATCACTTGTGGGAGCAGGTCAAGGCCGCCGAGCGCTGGGCGAAGCCGGGTCAGACCGGCGCGCTGGCAGGCGTCGCGCTGGGCATGCCGGCACTGGCCCGCGCGGAAAAGCTGCAAAAGCGCGCCGCCCGTGTCGGGTTCGACTGGCCCGATGCCAGCGGCCCGCGTGCCAAGATCGACGAAGAGCTTGCCGAGGTCGAAGCGGCCACGACCGACGACCACCGGCTGGAAGAGATCGGCGATCTCCTCTTTTCGGTCGTCAACTGGGCTCGCCATCTGGGCGTCGATCCCGAAGCGGCGCTGCGGACGGCGAACGGCAAGTTCGAACGGCGCTTCGCGGCGATGGAAGCGGCCGATCCCCTGTTCGCCGAACGGTCGCTCGGCGAGCAGGAGGCTGCGTGGGAGCGCGTGAAGCGATAGGGCGCATCCCTGCCGAAGCGGGCGTGATCCCGGCGAAGGCCGGGACCTCGCGGTGGTAGCGCGCAGCAGGAGCCGAGGGAGCCCCCAGCCTTCGCCGGGGTGACGGTTCCATGCCGGGAGCCCGAGCTACAACCGGGAGACTCCGGCCTTCGCTGGGGTGACGTTTGGATACCGAGTGCCCAAGCTACGGCCCGGAGTCCGCAGTCATCGCCGGGTGACGTTCTGTCCGATCTGGCCGCGTCCCGTCGCAAGGCCGGGCGGTTTCACCCCTTGTGAGGATGCTCGGCCCGATGCGGCGGCGGGTCCTACCGCGTCAGGAACCGGTCGTAATCGGACGGTGCCATTCGCACGTCGTACAGCGCACGGTCGTCGTCGATCCAGTGATCGGTCACCTCGCCATGCGCATGCAGCCATGCGGCGCTCGCGCCGTCCTCCGGTGCCAGTGCGATGCGATACCGCCGGTGTTCCTGCGTCAGGCGATCGCCGACGGTGCGGACGAGGCGGTCGACCCCCTCCCCGGTCAGCGCCGACAGCGCCACGACATCGTCGCGATGCGCCGCTTCGCCGAGCATCTCGATCCGGTCGTCCTCGCTCAGCAGGTCGAGCTTGTTCCATGCCTCGATCCGCGGAGTCGTCTCGTCGACGCCGATTTCCTTCAATACCGCCTCGACGTCGGCTGCCTGCGCTTCGGAATCGGGATGTGCAACGTCACGGACGTGGATCAGCAGATCGGCCGAGACCACCTCTTCCAGAGTCGCCTTGAACGCGGCGACCAGCTGGGTCGGGAGGTCGGACACGAAACCGACCGTGTCGGACAGGATCGCCTTGTCGATGCCCGGCAGCGAAATCTGCCGCAGCGTCGGGTCGAGGGTCGCGAACAGCAGGTTTTCCGCCATCACGCCGGCACCGGTCAGGCGATTGAACAGCGTGGACTTGCCGGCATTGGTATAGCCGACCAGCGCGACGACCGGCCACGGCGCCCGCTGCCGCCGGTCGCGGTGCAGCGTCCGGGTGCGGGACACGCCCTCCAGCTCGCGCCGCAACCGCGCCATGCGGTCGCGGATCAAGCGACGATCGGCCTCGATCTGGGTTTCGCCGGGACCACCCAGAAAGCCGAAGCCGCCGCGTTGCCGTTCGAGGTGGGTCCAGCTGCGGACCAGCCGACCCGCCTGATAGTCGAGATGCGCCAGTTCGACCTGCAAGCGCCCCTCGGCAGTCCGCGCGCGTTCGCCGAAGATCTCGAGGATCAGGCCGGTCCGGTCGATGACCTTGCAGCCGAGCGCGGTTTCGAGGTTGCGTTGCTGCACCGGCGTCAGCGCGGCGTCGAACACGGCAAGCTGGATATCCTCGTCGCGGACGACCTGCACCAGCTGGTCGACCTGTCCGCTGCCGATCAGCGTCGCCGGCTTGGGCGCGCGGACGCGGAAGGGCACGCGGTGCCGGACCTCGACCCCGATCGCCAATGCGAGCCCGGCGGTTTCCTCCAGTCGGGCATCGGCGTCGCGCGGCGATCCGCCCATGTCGGGCAGGACCACGATGGCGGTCGCGCCGCGCGCGAATTCCTGTGCGTCGCGATCGAAGCCGGTGCTCAAGCTTCTTCCGCTCCGGCAGCCTGTTCCTCGGCAAGGTTCAGCGGGTTTGCCGGCTGAATGGTCGAGACCGCATGCTTGTAGACGAGCTGCGACATGCCCTCCCGCTGGAGCAGCATGCAGAACAGGTCGAACGCGGCGATCTGCCCCTGGAGCATCACGCCGTTGACGAGGAACATCGTCACGTTTTCCTGCGCCTTGCGCACCGCGTTCAGGAAGATTTCCTGCAACGGGGCGTTCTTCGACGTGCTTTCCGCCGCGGCCTCGATCACCGACGACAGATCGGCGGGGCCGGCCGGCATGATGGTGGAAATGGCGTGCTTGTAGATGAGCTGGGACTGTCCGTCGCGGCGCAGCAGCACCGAGAAATTGTCGAACCACGTCACGATACCCTGGAGCTTCACGCCCTTGACGAGGAACATCGTGACCGGCGTCTTCGACCGGCGGAGCGAATTGAGAAACAGGTCCTGAAGCGACCCGTGTTTGTCGGCCATGGTTTGCCCTTGTTCTTGGCGGGGAATTTCCCGCATGAGTGTCTTTGACCGGCACCCGGTTGCCGTGCCCCTGTGGCACGGACCCGTAAGTTAAGCCCGACGACGCCCGGCCGCAATGGCCGGGTCGCCCTATTCGTCGCCGCGGGTTTCGGCGATGCCGAGCAGCTTGAGTTTGCGGTGCAGCGCCGAGCGCTCCATGCCGATGAAGGTCGCGGTGCGCGAGATGTTGCCCGAGAAGCGCCGGATCTGGACCCGGAGATATTCGCGTTCGAACGATTCGCGTGCCTCGCGCAGCGGCGACCCCATGATCGCGCTGGCCGTCGCCCCGCCCCCGCCCTCACCCGCCGACCCGAGCACCTCGGGCGGCAGCAGGTCGATGTCGATCCGGGCGATCCGGTTGCCCGGCGCGAGAATGACGGTGCGCTCGACGACGTTGCGCAACTGGCGGACATTGCCGGGCCATTCATAGCTTTGCAGCGCGATCATCGCATCGGGTGCGACCTCCGGCGTCTGCACGCGGCGTTCGTTGGCATAGTGCGCGACGAAATGCTCGACCAGCGGCGGAATGTCCTCGCGCCGTTCCGCCAGCGACGGGATCTGCACCGGTACGACGTTCAGCCGGTAATACAGGTCCTCGCGGAAATTGCCGTCGACGATCTCCTGCTGAAGATCGCGGGCGGTGGCCGAGACGACGCGGACATCGACCTTCACGACCCGGGTGCCGCCGACGCGCGTGAAGCTCTGATCGGTCAGCACGCGCAGGATGCGCGCCTGCGTCGCGATCGGCATGTCGGCGATCTCGTCGAGGAACAGGGTGCCGCCATGCGCCTGTTCGAGCAGGCCGGGCCGGACGAGATTGCCCCCCTCCTCCACGCCGAAAAGTTCCTCGTCGACGCGTTCGGGCGTCATGCGCGCCGCGCTGACGATGACGAACGGCGCGCGGGTGCGCTGGCTCCAGCCGTGGAGCAGCCGCGCGGCGACTTCCTTGCCCACCCCCGCCCCGCCGGTAATCAGCACGCGGCTGCCGGTGCCGGCGACGCGCTTGAGCGTCGCGCGGACGCTGTTGATCGCGGTCGAGCTGCCGGTCAGATCATCCTCGCGACCGGCCGAGGCGCGCAGCGACGCGACTTCGCGACGCAGGCGTTCGGTTTCGGTCGCGCGCTGGACGAGGAACAGCAGGCGTTCCGCCTCGAACGGCTTTTCGATGAAGTCCACCGCGCCACGCCGGATCGCCGCCACCGCGGTATCGATGTTGCCGTGGCCCGAGATGACCAGTACCGGCAGCGACGGGTCGCGCGCCTTCAGTTCATCGAGCAGTTCCAGCCCGTCGAGGCGCGATCCCTGCAGCCAGACGTCGAGGAGGACCAGCGAGGGGCGACGCTGCGCCACCGCCTCCAGCGCGGCATCGCTGTCGGCGGCACCGCGGGTTTCGTACCCTTCGTCCTCAAGGACGCCGGCGACGAGTTCGCGGATATCCGTTTCGTCGTCGACGACGAGAATGTCGAGCTTCATGCGGGCGTTCCGGTACGGGTAAGCATGGGATGGCGCGTCGTAACCTCCTGAAGATCGTCATCGTCCACCGTGCCCGTCCCTGCCAGCGCGGCAAGGATTGCGGGGTCGAGCATGATCGATACGATCGTTCCTCCCCCCGGACGGTCGGCGAACGATATGGTTCCGAAATGTTCTTCGACGATCTTGCGCACGATGGCCAGGCCGAGGCCGGTGCCGCCCTTGCGCGTCGTCATATAGGGTTCGGCGATGCGATGACGCTCGACCGGCAGGCCGATGCCGTTGTCGCTGGCGTCGATGTGCATCCGCCCCTGGGTATCGTAGCGGACGTCGATCGCGATGCGGCCGCGTTCGGCCCCGTCCGGGCGGGCGGCGACGGCTTCGGTCGCGTTCTTGACGATGTTGGTCAGCGCCTGTCCCAGCTGCCGGCGATCGCAGACCAGCGGCGCGGGACCGGCGGAATCGAGCACGAAATCGATGTCGGGGTGCGCGACCTCGTGCAGGAACAGGCTCTGGCGGGCGAGCTCGGCGATCGATTCGGGGCGGAACACCGGCTTGGGCATCCGCGCGAACGACGAGAATTCGTCGACCATGCGGCGCAGGTCGCCGACCTGGCGCACGATCGTCTCGGTCAGGCGGGCGAAGGTGCCGTCGTCCTCGACCAGCTTGCTGCCATAGCGGCGTTGCAGGCGCTCGGCGGCGAGCTGGATCGGGGTCAGGGGGTTCTTGATCTCGTGCGCGATGCGGCGCGCGACGTCGGACCATGCCGCCCGGCGCTGGTCGAGCAGTTGCTGGGTGATGTCGTCGAAGGTCAGGATATGCTGTCCGTCGTCGCGGGTGACGTGGACCGCCAGCGTCTTGGCCTCGCCGCCCGACGCGAGCTGGATGATCGCGTCCTGCGTCTCACCCTCCAGCAACTGGTCGAGTTCGGGCGCTACATCGCCCAGCGGACGCCCGACCAGCGGCGTGGTGCCGGTCTTGAGCAACGCGGTGGCCGAGCTGTTCGCCAGACGCACCGTGCGGTCGGCGCCGACCGAGACGACGCCGGCGCTGACGCCCGACATCACCGCCTCGATCAGGGCGCGACGGCTGTCGATCTGGGCGTTGGCGGCGACCAGTTCGCCGGTCTGTTCCTGCAACCGCTCGGTCATGCTGTTGAACGCGCTGGCCAGCGTGCCGATCTCGTCCTTCGTCCGGGCCATGGTCGGTTCGGGTACGCGAACCGACAGGTCGCCATCGGCCACCCGCCGTGCCGCGCCGACCAGCGCCCCGACCGGACGGACGAGCCGGTCGGCGACGGCGAGCGCGACGAACACGGCGATCCCCACGATGAACAGCGACACGACGAACAGCGCGATGTTGAGCCGCAGCTGGACGCTGCGCGACCGGTCGATCAGCGCCTCGTAATCCGACAGGATCGCACGGGTTCGCTTCAGACGCTCGGTATAGGATGCGAGGTCGATGTCCTGCGCCGAATAGACATAGTAGTTCGTGCCGGGAACGCGCGTGACGGACTGCACCTGCTGGTTGCGGACACTGACATAGCTGGGCTTGCCGGCGCGCAGCGCGGCGATCGATTTCGGATCGATGCTCCACCGCAGCGGACCTTCGTAGATCGACGCCGAGGCGAGCGAGCGCGGGCGGCCGTCGGCGGGGATATCGAACACGACCGAATCGCTCAGCGAACGCTGCACGACGCTGTTGCTGTACAGCATGCGGAATTCGAAGCTGTCGATCGCATAGCGGTTGATGAGCAGCATGCGCCCGACGTCGGAGGCGACCGCAACGTTCTGGCTGTCGACCGCTTTCAGGAATTCGTCGTACGACGACTGCGCCACTGCCTGCGCATTCTCGAAACTGCTGCGCGCGCGGGGCGACGACCAGAATTCGACGCCGTATTGGAACAGGAACGACGCAACGACGGTCACCAGCAGCATGGGTACGCTGGCGAGGATCGAGAACAGCGCGACGAGGCGGACGTGCAGCGTACCGGTGCCGCCGATCTCCGAGCGCGCCGCGCGCCGCTTGGCGATCCGGCGGCCGATCAGCACCAGCAGCGCCATTGCCGGGATGAGGTTGGCGACCAGCACGACCGCGGTCAGCGCCGGCGTCGGCAGGCGTCCGCGCGCGCTTTGCGATCCGTCGAACAGCAGGTAGCTGCCGATCCCGACGGCGATCACCGCCAGCAGCACCGCGACCTCGATCGCGGGGAACCACCGCGCCGGGATCGATGAGGCGCGCTTCGGTTCCGTCAACGCTGCAACCATGTTGCCGTTTTACAACATTCCCGCGGCAACGCACGTCAAATCGCAACAACCCCGTTTCGCGGCGGGATTATCGTTCCTTGTCCGCGTGATAGGCACGCAGCGCCGGATCGATGCCGAGATCGTCGAGCCGCTTGCGCAGCGTGTTGCGGTTCAGCCCCATCGCCCTTGCCGCGCGCAGCTGGTTGTTGCCGTGGCGATCGAGCATCGCCTCGATCAGCGGACGTTCGACGTCGGAGATGAGCCGGTCGTAGAGCGTGCCGTTCTCCAGCGTCGCCGGTTCCTCGCGCGCGATGCGGCGCAGCCACGCGCGGACGGCGTCGTCCAGATCGGCATCGGGCTGCGCCGTCGCGCGTGCCGTCGCATCGCCCAGCGTCCCGCGCAACTCCCCCGCCTCGATCGCGGCATCGCGGCCAAGCACCGCGACGCGGCGCATCAGGTTTTCGAGTTCGCGGACGTTGCCGGGCCAGTCATGCGCCGCCAGCAGCGCCAGCGCGTCGGGGGTCAGCGTCTTGCGCGGCAGGCCGTCGCGCGCCGCCTGATCGAGGAAATGGCGGGCCAGCAACGCCACGTCCTGCCGGCGTTCGCGCAGCGGCGGCAGCGCGATCGGCACGACGTTGAGGCGATAGAACAGGTCCTCGCGGAACTGGCCGGACTGGACCTGCGCCGCCAGCGTCTTGTTGGTCGCGGCGACGATGCGGACATCGGCGCGGATCAGGCGGGCGCCGCCGACGCTGGTGAACTCGCCCGATTGCAGGACGCGCAGCAGCCGGGTCTGCGCCTCCATCGGCATGTCGCCGATCTCGTCGAGGAACAGCGTGCCGCCCGCCGCCTGTTCGAACTTGCCCGCCGAGCGCTGCGCCGCGCCGGTGAAGGCGCCGCGTTCATGGCCGAACAGCTCCGCCTCGATCAGCTCGCGCGGGATCGCGGCCATGTTGAGCGCGATGAACGGCGCGCGGCGGCGGCGGCCGAGGTCGTGGATCGCGCGCGCCACCAGTTCCTTGCCGGTGCCCGATTCACCGGTCACCAGCACGGTCAGGTCGGTGGCGACGACGCGGGCGATGACGCGGTACACGTCCTGCATCGCCGGCGAGCGACCGATCAGCGGCAGCGACGTATCGATCGCCTCGACCGGTGCCTCATCGGCATCCTTCGATCGCCGGGCAAGCGCACCGCGCACGGCCAGCGCCAGCGTGTCGAGGTCGAACGGCTTGGGCAGATAGTCGAACGCCCCCGCCTCGGTCGCGCGCACCGCCGTCGTCAGCGTGTTGCGCGCCGACAGCACGATGATCGGCAGGTCGGGAAATTCGGTGGCGAGGCCGGCCGCCATCTCCAGCCCGTCGCCGTCGGGAAGGACGACGTCGGTCACCAGCACGTCGGGCAGGCCGGCACGCAGTTCGGCGCGCAGCTGACCCAGCGACGCCGCCGACTGCACGACATGGCCCTCGCGACGCAGGGCCTGTGCGACGACCGTCCGGATCGCTGCGTCGTCGTCGACCAGCAGGATGCGCGCCGGGCCGGTCATGCGCGCGGCAGGTGGATGCGGAACACGGTCATCAGCGGATATCCTTCGCGGGCATAGCGGACGAGGCCGCCCATTTCGCCGACCAGCTTTTCGACCATCGGCAGGCCGAAGCCCCGCCCCTCGCGCTTGCCCGACACGAACGGTTCGAACAGATGGCCGGCGATGTCGGCGGGTGCGCCGGGGCCGTTGTCGGTCACGGTCAGCTCGATCGGCACCGCGCGGCGCTCGCCATTGCCGACGCCGTGCGACAGGCCGTGGCGGAACGCGGTGCCGAGGACGATGCGCGGATGCTCGACCGCCTCCAGCGCCTCGGCCGCGTTCTTGAGCAGGTTGACCATGACCTGGACGAACGCATCGCGATCGATCCGCACCGGCGGCAGCGAAGGGTCGAAGCGTTCCTCGATCGTGATGCCGCGCGCGAAGCCGGCGGACGCCAGCTGGACGGCATGGGCGAGGACCGGATAGATGTTCTGCGGCTGGAGCGCGCGCGGACGGTCGTCGGTGAAGTCCTGCATCCGGTCGATCAGCGCGGCGATCCGGTCGACCTCGCCGACGATCAGGTCGGTCAGCACCGCGCGGTCGTCGACCTCACCCGCCAGCAGCTGCGCCGCGCCGCGGATGCCCGACAGCGGGTTCTTGATCTCATGCCCCAGCATCGCCGCCGCGCCGATCGCGGCACGCGCGCCGGCGGCATGCGACGCGGCGTGGCTGCCCCGCACGCCATAGAGCATGACGATCCGCCACGCCGAACCGTGCGCCGCCGGGGTGTCGTGGAAATCGACGCGCAACCGCCCGCCGCGCCCGAGCTGCAATTCGCAGTCGTAGCTGACGAAGGCGCGGCCATCGCGCTGTTCGGCATAGCCCGGCGGCAGCGACACGATCTGTTCGAGCGACAGGCCGCGCATCGCCCGGTCGGACTGGTTGAGCAGCAATTCGGCCGCTCCGTTGGCGTGGGCGATACACCCCGCATCGTCGAGTACGAGCGCCGCGACCGGCAACCCGGCGAACAGATCGGCGAAGGGCGGCATCGCCGCGCCCGCCGCGATCACGCCGCCGCGCGCGTGCACCATGGTGCGTAGAAATCGGCGAGCATCGCCAGCACCGTGCGCGATTCGGGCTGCTGGTTCACCTTGTTGCGGAACTCGGCCGAGCCGTGCAGCCCCTTGGTATACCAGCCGATATGCTTGCGCATCATGTTGACGCCGGTTTCCTCGCCATAATGATCGAGCATCATGTGATAATGTTCGACGATCAGGCGATACTGCTCCTCGACAGAAGGGTCGGCAGGCGCGTTACCACCCGACAGCGCCGCCATCACCTGCGCCAGCAGCCACGGCCGGCCATAGGCGCCGCGACCGATCATCACCCCGTCCGCGCCCGACTGGTCGAGCGCGGTGCGCGCGTCGTCCACCGAGCAGATGTCGCCGTTGACGATCACCGGCACCCTGACGGCATCCTTCACCCGGCGGACGAACGCCCAGTCGGCATGGTCGCGGTACATCTGGTTGCGGGTGCGGCCGTGGACGGTGACCATCCGCGCACCCAGATCCTCGGCGATGCGCGCCAGTTCGGGCGCGTTGAGGCTGGCATGGTCCCAGCCCATCCGCATCTTGACCGTGACCGGCACGTCCACCGCCCGGACGACCGCGGCGATCAGTTCGGCGGCGAGCGGCAGGTCGCGCATCAGCGCCGACCCCGCGTCGCCGTTGGTCACCTTGCGGACCGGACAGCCCATGTTGATGTCGATGATCGCCGCGCCCTTGTCCTCGGCAAGTTTCGCGGCTTCGCCCATCTCGACCGGCGTGCAACCGACGAGCTGCATCGACACCGGTTCCTCCGCCGGGTCCCACATCGCCTTCTGGATCGACTGGCGCGTCTCGCGGATCGCGGCCTGGCTGGCGATCATCTCGGTGACGTTCAGTCCCGATCCGTGCCGCCGTACCATCTTGCGGAACGGCAGGTCGGTGACGCCGGTCATCGGCGCGAGGATAACCGGCGTGTCGATCACGACGCCGCCGATGCGGATGGGAGCTAGGGTCATGGAATGTGCCTGAAAATCGGGCAGCCTCTACCGCAAAGCGGCGTGCAGGGCAAGGCTGGCGGGGGCAGTCGGCTTAGGCTAGGCGAGCGGCCATGCAGACCGGACCCACAGTCGCGCTGATCGTCGCCGCCGGCCAAGGCACGCGATCGGGCAGCGCCACCCCGAAGCAGTTCACGCCCGTCGCCGGGCGGCCGATGATCGCCCACGCCCATGCCGCGCTGGCCGCGCATCCCGGCATCGACCGGGTGGTCGTCGTGATCGGCGACACCCAGGCGGACGCGCTGCACGCGGCGGTCGGTGAGGTCGATCACGTGTTCGGCGGCGCGACGCGGCGCGAGAGCGTGGCGGCGGGTCTCGCCGCGATCGGCGACGCGGCACGGGTGCTGATCCACGATGCCGCGCGGCCGTTCGTGCCGGTCGCGGTGGTCGAGCGGCTGCTTGCCGCGCTCGACGGGACACCGGGTGCGGTGCCGGCCTTGCCGGTGGCGGATACGCTGGCGCGCAGCGGCGCGGCGCTTGGCGATATTGTGCCCCGCGACGCGCTGGTCCGCGTCCAGACGCCGCAGGCGTTCGACGTGGCGGCGATCCGCCGGGCCCATGCCGACTGGGACAACAGCGTCGAAGCGACCGACGACGCGCAGATGCTGCGCGCGATCGGGCTGGACGTGGCGATGGTCGAAGGAGACCCGATGCTCGACAAGATCACCTATCCCGCCGACTTCGCGCTGGCGGAGGCGCGTGCCCTGCCCGCGCTCGTATCGCGCAGCGCCACCGGCTACGACGTCCACCGGCTGGAAGCGGGCGAGGAATTATGGCTGGGCGGCGTGCTGATCCCGCACGACCGCGGCCTGTCCGGGCATAGCGATGCCGATGTGGCGCTGCATGCGATCACCGACGCGCTGCTCGGCACGATCGGCGCCGGCGATATCGGCACCCACTTCCCGCCCAGCGACCCGCAGTGGCGCGGGGCCGAATCGGGACAGTTCCTTGCCCATGCCGCGACGCTGGTGCGCGCGGAGGGCGGCATCATCGATTTCGTCGACCTGACGCTGATCTGCGAGGCGCCCAGGATCGGCCCGCACCGCGCGGCGATGCGCAGCCGGATCGCCGCGCTGCTGACGATCGCGGAACGGCAGGTCAGCATCAAGGCGACAACCAGCGAGCGGCTGGGCTTTACCGGGCGTCAGGAAGGGATCGCGGCACAGGCGATCGCGACGATCCGGGTGCCGGCATGAAGCGCTTCGCCCCGCTGCTAGCGCTGCTGGCCTGTGCCAATGCCCCGGCGCAGACCACGCAGCCGTGCGTGACGCCGGCCGAGGCGGAGGCGCTGGTGCTGTTCGTCGCGCCCGAGCTGATCCGGCAGGCGGGCGCGCGCTGTGCCAATGCCCTGCCCCCGTCGGCGCTGCTGCGGCGGACGGGTGGATCGTTCCTCGCCCGCTACGAAGCAGAGACCGACGCGGCATGGCCGCAGGCGAAGGCGGCGCTGTCGCGACTGACCGCGCCGCAGGCGATCCAGCTGCTCGATTCGTCGTTCGCGGCACCGATCGTCGCATCGCTGATCGCACCGATGGTCGTCGGCAACATCGATGCCGCCGACTGCCCGCGGATCGAGCGTGCCGCCAACCTCGTCCAGCCGCTGCCCCCGCGCAACGTCGCCGGCCTGATCGTGCTGTTCGCGCAGGTTGATGCCGACCGTCCCAACCCCCAGATGCGGTTGCCGCTATGCCGGCAAGCACCCCGGAATTGATGTAATGGATCACCTGCTCCCCCCCGAACTGGTCGATGCCGCGCGCCGCGTGGTCGAGGCCAACCGCACCGCCGGACGCCGGATCGCGCTGGCCGAAAGCTGCACCGGCGGGCTCGTCGCCGCGGCGATCACCGAGATTCCCGGCTGTTCCGATGTGTTCGAGGCAGGGTTCGTGACCTATTCGAACGATGCCAAGGTCGAGCTGGTCAAGGTAAGCTCCGACGTGATCGAGACGTTCGGCGCGGTATCAATCGCGACGGCGTGGAGCATGGCGCAAGGCGCGCTGGAAGCGACGCAGGCCGATGTCGCGGTCGCGATCACCGGTGTCGCCGGACCCGGCGGCGGGAGCGAGAAGAAGCCGGTCGGCACCGTCGTATTCGCACGCGCCGAAAGGGGTGGCGACCCGGCGAAGGTCGTCGCCGACCTGCGCCAATTCGGCGACCGTGGGCGCGGCGCGATCCGCCTTCAGGCGGCGTTGTGCGCGCTCGAACTGCTGCTGCCGCCCGAGGCGTCGGCGGACGAACCGGTCGCCGAATCGCCGTAGAGCCGGGCGGCGCGATCCTCGAACGCGCCGATCATCTTGCGCAGCGCCCGGTCGAACACCTGCCCGGCGAGCATTTCGAACACGCGGTTCTTGAACTGGAAATCGACGACGAAGTCGACATAGGCGCCGCCTTGCCCATCGGGGCGGAAGCGCCAGTCGTTGTTGAGATATTTGAGCGGCCCGTCGAGATAGTCGACGCGGATATGGTCCGGGCGCTCCTTCTGCACCTTCGACGTGAAGCTCTCGCGCAGGCCCTTGAACCCGACGATCATGTCGGCGACCATTTCGGTATCGCTGTTCGAGCGCACCCGGATCGCGCTGACCCACGGCAGGAATTCGCCATAGCGGCCGACATCGGCGACCAGATCGAACATCTGTTCGGGGGTGTAGGGCAGATGGCGGGTTTCGGTATGCTTTGGCATCAGGCGCGGACAACGCCCAGCTTCGCATCGCGGTTCGCCCGCATCCGTTCGAAATCGTCGCCGGCGTGGTAGCTCGAACGCGTCAGCGGAGACGATGCGACCAGCAGGAACCCCTTGGCACGGGCGATCGCGGCGAAGCCGTCGAACGCCTTGGGCGTCACGAAGTCGATGACCCTGGCGTGTTTCGGAGTCGGCTGCAGATACTGGCCCATCGTCAGGAAATCGATGTCGGCGGAGCGCATGTCGTCCATCACCTGATGCACTTCCAGCCGCTCCTCGCCCAGGCCGAGCATGATGCCCGACTTGGTGAAGATCGACGGGTCGAGCTTCTTGACGCTCTCCAGCAGCCGCAGCGAGGCGTAGTAGCGCGCACCCGGACGGATCGTCGGATAGAGCCGCGGGACGGTTTCGAGATTGTGGTTGTAGACGTCGGGGCGCGCCGCCACGATCATCTCGACCGCCGCCTCGTGCTTGTTGCGGAAATCGGGGGTGAGTATCTCGATCGTCGTCGTCGGGTTCGCAGCGCGGATCGCCTCGATCACCTTCACGAACTGCTTCGCGCCGCCATCGGGCAGGTCGTCGCGGTCGACCGAGGTGATGACGATGTGGTTCAGCCCCATCGCCGCCGCCGCTTCGGCGACATGCTGCGGCTCCAGCGGGTCGACCGCGCGCGGCATGCCGGTCTTCACGTTGCAGAAGGCGCAGGCGCGGGTGCAGGTGTCGCCGAGGATCATGACGGTCGCATGCTTCTTCGACCAGCATTCGCCGATGTTCGGACAGGCCGCTTCCTCGCACACCGTCGTGAGGCTTTTCGAGCGCATCAGCGCGCGGGTCTCGGCGACGACCTTGCCGGTCGGGGCCTTTACGCGAATCCAGTCGGGCTTGCGGGTACGCTCTGGGCGGGGCAGCGGCGTCATCTCGTTCATGGGCGTCAGATAGCGATGCGCGGGCAAACGAACAACCGCTTGCAACATTCCCCCCGGTCGTGCGTCCTGTCGCGCGAGGGAAAAGTATAATCTTGTGATGGAGAATCTTCGATGCACTTCAGCGACCTCAAGGAAGGCTATTACCGCTTCCGGGGCACCGAATGGCAGCAGGAGCGCGAGCGCTGGAACGAGCTAGCCACCGGTCAGAGCCCCAAGGTGATGGTGATCGCCTGTTCCGACAGCCGCGTCGATCCGGCGACGATCTTCGGTGCGGGGCCCGGCGAGATCTTCGTGGTGCGCAACGTCGCGAACCTCGTGCCCCCGTTCGAGGATGACGGCGGCCGCCACGGCGTGTCGGCGGCGCTGGAATTCGCGGTGACCAAGCTGGAGGTCGAGGAAGTCCTCGTCCTCGGCCACGGTGCCTGCGGTGGCGTGAATGCGTGCCTGACGCAGGCGCTGGCCAATACCAGTCCGGGCGAAGGCGGGTTCGTCGCCCATTGGATCGATCTGCTCGACGAGGCGCGCGAGAAGGTCGTGGCGACGCACGGCACCGGTCCCGAGGGGCAGAAGGCGCTGGAGCAGGAGGGCGTGAAGGTCTCGCTCAGGAACCTGATGACCTTCCCGTTCGTCAGGGAACGCGTCGAGGCCGGCAAGCTGAAGCTCCACGGCGCGGTGTTCGCGATCGACGACGGGCGGCTGCGCGTGCTCGAAGGCGAGACGTTCGAGAACGCCTGACGGCATGAGCGGTGGTGGAGCCGTCGGGCTCCACCATCGTGTCGTGCGGGGCCACGCCCCTCCCCCAGCCTGCGGCTGGTTTCCCTCCCCGCCTTGTGGAGTGGGCTTATTCCTTCGGGCCGTCGGCGGTCACGCGGATGTTGAGTTCGCGGAGTTGCCTGGGCGTCGCGTAGTTCGGCGCGCCCATCATCAGGTCTTCAGCCTTCTGCGTCATCGGGAAGGTGATGACCTCACGGATGTTCGGCTCGTCGGCCAGCAGCATGACGATGCGGTCGACACCTGGTGCCGAGCCGCCGTGCGGCGGGGCACCGAACTTGAAAGCGTTGATCATGCCGGCGAAGTTCGTGTCGACGTCTTCCTGCGTATAGCCCGCGATCTCGAACGCCTTGTACATGATCTCCGGACGATGGTTCCGGATCGCGCCCGACGACAGCTCCACGCCGTTGCAGACGATGTCGTACTGATAGGCGAGGATATCGAGCGGGTTCATCGTCTCCAGCGCTTCCATCTCGCCCTGCGGCATCGAGAAGGGGTTGTGGCTGAAATCGACCTTCTTCGCGTCCTCGTCATATTCGAACATCGGGAAGTCGACGATCCAGCAGAATTCGAACCGCTTGTCATCAATCAGGCCCAGCGTTTCCGCGACGCGGGTGCGGGCGAGGCCGGCGAGCTTGGCCGCCTGCGCTTCCTTGCCCGCGGCGAAGAACACGCCGTCGTCGGGGCCGAGGCCAAGGGCTTCGGCGATCTTCGCCATGCCGTCCTCGCCATGGTTCTTGGCAATCGGCCCGCCCCATTCGCCGCCCTTGCGCGTCGCATAGCCGAGGCCGGCGAACCCTTCGGACTGGGCCCAGGCGTTCATGTCGTCGAAGAACTTGCGGCTCCTGTCGGCGGTCTTCGGTGCCGGCATCGCGCGGACGACGTCGCCCGCCTCGACGATCGAGGCGAAGCGGCCGAAGCCCGACCCGACGAACAGACCCGACACGTCGGTGATGACCAGCGGGTTGCGCAGGTCGGGCTTGTCGTTGCCGTATTTCAGCATCGATTCGCGGTAGGGAATGCGCTGGAACGGCAGCGGCGACACGGTGCGGCCCTTACCCTGCCAGTTGGCATATTCCTCGAACACGCCGTGCAATACGGGTTCGATCGCGGCGAAGACGTCCTCCTGCGTGACGAAGCTCATTTCGAAGTCGAGCTGGTAGAATTCGCCGGGCGAGCGGTCGGCGCGGGCGTCCTCGTCGCGGAAGCAGGGCGCGATCTGGAAATAGCGGTCGAAGCCGGCGACCATCAGCAGCTGCTTGAACATCTGCGGCGCCTGCGGCAGCGCGTAGAACTTGCCGGGATGGACGCGGCTGGGGACCAGATAGTCGCGCGCACCCTCGGGCGACGACGCGGTCAGGATCGGGGTCTGGAACTCGGTAAAGCCCTGGTCGATCATCCGGCGGCGCAGCGACGCGATGACGTTCGAGCGCAGCAGGATGTTCGCGTGCAGCCGCTCGCGACGCAGGTCGAGGAAGCGATAGCGCAGGCGGATGTCCTCGGGATACTCGGCCTCGCCGGCGACCGGCATCGGCAGTTCCTGCGCCGCCGACTGGAGCGTCGCGGCGCGGGCATAAATCTCGATCGCGCCGGTCGCGAGGTTCGGGTTCTTCGTCGCCTCGCTGCGCAGCTTCACGCTGCCGTCGATCGTCAACACCGATTCGGTGCGGGCCGAATCGAGCAGCGCGAGTGCCGGCGAATCGCCGTCGGCGACGATCTGGGTAATGCCGTAATGGTCACGCAGGTCGATGAACAACACGCCGCCATGGTCGCGCTTGCGATGCACCCAGCCCGACAGGCGGACGGTATCGCCGTCGTTCGCGTCCGTGAGCTGGCCGCAGTTATGGGTGCGATAGGCGTGCATCGTTCAGACCTTATTTGCCTCGTCGATCCCCGCGGGTGCGGGGGAGCCGGTGCTCGATCGCGCAGGACGCTATTCCATAGGCTTTCATCGCCGCAGCTGCGCTAGAGCGCCGAAGCGATCCCCGCGGGTGCGGGGGAGCCTAAAGTCGTTCCACGCTAATCAGTTCGCATCGCCCCCCGCGAATGCAGAGACGACGGATTAATCCGTAGCCGCGCGCTTCCCCTTCCATCCCCCTTTTGTCAAGGCGCGGAACCTTGCTATGCGGGCGTAATGCACATCCATCCGTTGATCGAGGACAGCGCGACGCTCGCCGCCCTCTGTACCCGCCTCGCCAAGTCCGACTTCGTCGTCGTCGACACCGAGTTCATGCGCGAGAACAGCTATTGGCCCGAGCTGTGCCTGATCCAGATCGCCAACGCCGAGGAAGCGGCGGCGATCGATCCGATGGCGCCGGGGATCGACCTGACCCCGCTGCTCGAGCTGATGACCGACAACGAGGACGTGCTGAAGGTCTTCCATGCCGGCGGGCAGGATATCGAGATCGTCTACAACCTGACTGGCAAGACCCCCTTTCCCCTGTTCGATACGCAGGTCGCGGCGATGGCGCTGGGCCAGGGCGAGCAGGTCGGCTATTCGAACCTCGTCGACGCCTATCTGGGGATCACGGTCGACAAGGGCGCGCGGTTCACCGACTGGTCGCGACGGCCGCTGGACGACCGGCAGATCGACTATGCGATCGCCGACGTCACCCATTTGTCGGTGATCTTCCCCAAGATGCTGGGCAAGCTGCGCAAGACCGGGCGCGGGCTGTGGCTGGACGAGGAGATGGAGCGGATCGCCGATCCGGCCAACTACTTCAACGATCCCGAGACGGTGTGGCAGCGCGTCCGCGTCAACAGCCGCAAGCCCGAGGTGCTGGGGCGGCTGAAGGCGCTGGGCAAGTGGCGCGAGATCGAGGCGCAGGGCAAGAACCTGCCGCGCGGGCGGATCGTCAAGGACGAGACGATCGCCGACCTGGCGGGCAACCCGCCGCGCAGGCAGGGCGATCTGGCGAAGGTGCGCGGGCTGTCGGCGGCTTGGGCGCACAACGATATCGGCGGCCGGATGATGGAGGCGCTGGCGGGCGCCACGCCGCTGACCGGCGACGACCTGCCCGGGCGCGACGATCGCAAGCCGTCGCTGGGCAAGGAGGGCGCGCTGGTCGCCGACCTGCTCAAGCTGCTGCTCAAGATCCGGGCGAACGAGATCAAGGTCGCCTCACGGCTGCTGGCGCGATCGGACGATCTGGAGGCGCTGGCGGCCGGGCAGCGCGACGGGCTGGCGATCCTGTCGGGATGGCGGTTCGAACAGTTCGGGCGCGACGCGCTGGCGCTGGTCGAGGGTCAGCTGGGGTTTACCGTGCTGGGTGGAAAGCTGAAGATGACCCGAGCGGAGGTAATCGAATGAAGTTCCTGTCGATCATCGTGACGACGCTGGCGCTGGGCGCCTGCACCACGCCGCAGCAGGCGCAGTCGGAGGCGGGCGCTCCGCCCGAGCTTCCGGGCGATTGCGGTGCGGGCGCGGTGGCGGGGCTGGTCGGCAAGCCGTTCAGTGCGGCGCTGGAGGCCGAGGCGAAGCGCCGGACGAGCGCGCGGACGATCCGGGCGATCCGGCCGGGCACGGCGGTGACGATGGATTTCCAGCCCAACCGGCTGAACATCGACATCGACGAGAAGAACGTCGTGACCGGATTCCGCTGCGGCTGAGGCGCGGAAGTTGGCGAAGTTTGCGGGGCGTTATCGTTCCGCGGCGGACAATGTTCCGGCATTGCAGTAGCTTGATCGGTCCTTGCGCTTCGGAAGTTGGCGCGGGGCTGGCGTTTCGTTTCGTAACGGCGAGATACCGGGCTTCGCCGGGATGACGTCCGGCGGTGTTCGGCGGGTCGGCGAAATCAAAGAACGCCGCGAGCTTCGCAGATCGTCGCCCAGCAGGAAAGCAATCGGTCAGCGGCTGACGAGCGACGCTTCCATGCCCAGTGCCGTCGCCAGCGCGCGGTGGCGTTTCTGGACCGCCTCGCCATAGAGCGCGGCGTCAGCCGGCGGGACGACCAGTTCGACCTGCGCACGCTTGCGGCGCAGGTCGGTACGTTGCAGCGGGGTAGCGACGCCGCCGCTCAGCCGCTGCCCCAGACGCATGGCGAGCCCCCAGCGATGCGCGGCGTGGAGCGCGGCGGCGGGCGCGAGCTTCGCCAGCGGATCGGGACTGTCGCCATTGCCGCCGCACAGGCAACTGTGCAGCGCCTGCGCCACGATCGCGCGGCCGGTCGCGTCGATCGCCACCCAGTTGCCGTGCAGCGCGATCTCGACGCCGCGTTCGGCGCGGAATTCGGGATTGGCGTGCCATCCGACATCGGCGAGCAGGCACGCGGCATGGCGCAGCCGGACGGCGGCGGGAGCCTCGTCGGGAAAGAGCGGCGCGATCCATTTGTGGAGCAGGTCGCCATGTTCGACGAAGCGGCCCTGCCGGACGCCCTCGTCATGCGCCGCGACCAGCAACGGGTCCTGGCTGCGTACCGCGGGGGGAAGTGCGGCGTAGAGCAGCCCTTCGCGCAGGCCATAGGCGGAGATCATCGTCGTAGCGCTGTCCAGCTGCCGCGCCATGGCGGCGAGCAGCGCGGTGGCGTTGTCGAGCGTCGGCACGCGCCCGCCCGACAGGTTCGGCACCGCCTTCAGATCGGCGCGCGGGGTTTCGGCGATGATCCGCCGCAACTGCGCGATCCGGTCGAGCGACATGGTGTAGCCGTGCGCGATCGGCAGCGGATAGCCGGTCAGGTGCATGTCGAGCCGGGCCAGCGTCCGCCACGATCCGCCGACGAGGTAGAAGGGCAGCCCCCTTCCCCGCCCGGTCCAGCCGGCATCGGCGACCAGCCGCTGCACGACGCGGTCGAGTTCGCCCGGACGGCGGTCGCGGATCGCACCGATGCGCAGCACGCCCAGCGGGAACGAGACGCGATCGCCGATCTTGCCGTTCCGGACGCGCACCAGTTCGAGGCTGCCCCCGCCCAGATCGCCGACGATGCCGTCGGCGTCGGGAATGGCGGACAGGACGCCATAGCCGGCGGCCTGCGCCTCTTCCTCGCCGGTCAGCGTCTCGACCGTCAGGCCGAGCGATTCGGCCAGCGCGACCAGTTCGTGGCCGTTGGCGGCGTCGCGGACGGCGGCGGTGGCGACGGTGCGGATCACATCGGCCTGCATCTCGCGCGCCAGCCATGCGAAGCGGCGCAGCGCGGTGCCGGCGACCGCCATCGCCTCCGCATCGATCGTGCCCGTATCGGCCAGCGAGCGGCCGAGCCCTGCCAGCACCTTCTCATTGAACAGCGTCGCCGGCATCCGGTCCGGACCGCCATAGACGACCAGCCGGATCGAGTTCGATCCGATGTCGATGATCGCACTATGCGCGGCGGTGACCGGCCGGCTGCCCCATGGCAGGCGGATCAAGCCGCGCCGTCCCGGGCCGCGCGCCATGCGCGCAGCGACAGTTTCTGCGGCACGGTGGCCGATCCGCCCTCCATCGCCGCACCGCGCCCGGACAGCGACGGATTGGTCATGAAATAGCGGTGGAGGTTGAACGGCTTGTCGCCCTTCGCCATGCGGCGATAGCTGCCGTCGGGACCGAGGTCCCAGCTTTGTTCGGTATCGAGGAGATTTGCGACCATCACCTGGTCCAACACCTGATCGTGGACGGTCGGGTTCGTGATGGGCAAAAGATATTCAACGCGGCGGTCGAAATTGCGCGGCATCCAGTCGGCGGACGACACGTAGACCAGCGCATCGTCGTTGGGCAGCGCCTGTCCGTTGCCGAAGCAATAGATACGGCTGTGTTCAAGGAAGCGGCCGACGACCGACTTCACGCGGATGTTGTCCGACATGCCGGGAACGCCGGGACGCAGGCAGCAGATGCCGCGGACGATCAGGTCGATCTGCACGCCAGCCGCCGACGCTTCGTAGAGCTTGTCGATCAGCGCCGGGTCGACCAGCGAGTTCATCTTTAGCCAGATCGAGCCTTCGCCGCCCGACCGCGCGCTCTGGATTTCGCCCTCGATCAGCGCCTCCAGCCGGTCGCGCAGGTCGCGGGGCGAAATGGCGAGCTGTTGCAGCGACTGCGGTTCGACATAGCCGGTGATGTAGTTGAACACCTGCGCCGCGTCGCGCCCGATCACCGGATCGGCGGTGAAGAAGCTGAGGTCGGTATAGATGCGCGCGGTGATCGGATGATAGTTGCCGGTGCCGAAGTGGCAATAGGTGCGATAGCCCTGTTCCTCGCGCCGGACGACCATCGAAATCTTCGCGTGCGTCTTCCATTCGATGAAGCCGTAGACGACCTGCACGCCGGCACGTTCGAGGACCGAGGCGAGGTTGAGATTCTGTTCCTCGTCGAAACGGGCCTTCAATTCGACGACGGCGGTGACCGACTTGCCCGCCTCGGCCGCGGCGACCAGCGCGGCGACGACCGCCGACTGTTTCCCGGCGCGGTACAGCGTCTGCTTGATCGCGACCACGTCGGGGTCGGCGGCGGCCTGTTTGAGGAAGGCGAGCACCACGTCGAAGGTTTCGTAGGGGTGGTGGACGACGATGTCCTTGGCCCGGATCGCCGCGAAACAGTCCCCGCCATATTCGCGGATGCGTTCGGGAAAGCGCGGGCTGAACGGCGGGAATTTCAGGTCGGGGCGATCCTCCGCCACCAGCATCGACAGGTCGCCGATGCCGAGGAACCCGCCGGTTTCGGTGATGAGCGCGTCGCTGCCGCCCATTTCGTCGCGCAGCAGCTGGACCAGTTCGTCCGAAATGCCCGATTCGATCTCCAGCCGGATGATCCGGCCGCGGCGGCGGCGCTTGATGGCGGTGCGGAAATAGAGGACGAGATCCTCGGCCTCTTCCTCCAGTTCGATGTCGCTGTCGCGGATCACGCGGAACGCGGCCGAGGCGCGCACGGTGTAGCCGGGAAAGAACAGGTCGGAGAAATGGCGCAGGATCGTCTCGATCGCGACGTAGCGCGCGGCCTTGCCCGGCAGGCGGACGAAGCGCGGCATCGCCGGCGGAAGCAGCACGACCTCGCGCACCTCGACCTCGTCCGAACGGCGGATCAGGTCGAACAGCATCGCCGAGCCGAGGTTGGGGATGAAGGGGAACGGGTGTGCCGGGTCGAGCGCCTGCGGCGTCAGGACCGGAAAGACCTGTTCGCGGAAATGGCGGGCAAGCCATGTCTCGGTCTCGCCATGGATTTCGTCCGCGCCCAGCACGAAGACGTCGGCGGTGGCAAGGTCGGCGGCGATGTCGCGCCAGATGCGCTGCTGGCTGTCGACCAGCCCGGCGGCATCGACGGTGATCGCGGCAAGCTGTTGTGAGGGCGTCAGGCCGTCGACCGATTCATGGCCGACGCCCTGGTTCTGCTGCCCCTTCAGCCCCGCCACGCGGACCATGAAGAATTCGTCGATGTTGGTCGCCGAGATCGACAGGAAGCGCAGCCGTTCGAGCAGCGGATGATCGGGATTGCAGGCTTCGTCCAGCACGCGGCGGTTGAACGCCAGCCACGACAGTTCGCGGTTGAAATAGCGGGCCTCCGGCGCGGCGGCGACGGTGGTGCGGGCGGAAGGGACGGGATCGTTCACAGCAGGCGGTCCAGCAACAACGGGCTGTCGGAAAGCGCGGCGCGCGCGGTCGGGATCGTCAAACGGCGCGTCGAGCGCAACATCGCATCTTCCTCCAGAGCTTCGACGATGCGAAGCACCGCAAGGTGGCTCCGTTCGACGCGGCGGGCAAGCCAGCGCACCAGATCGGGCGCGGCGACAAGCTCCTTCCTGTCGAACAGATATTGCAGCAGCGTGTCGATGAGCAGGTCGTCGGGCGCCTCCAGCCGCAAAACCGGCGTCGCGCCGATGCGCGAGCGCAGGTCGGGCAGCCCGATCCGCCACAGCGGCGGCGGCGCGTCGGCGACGATCAGCAGCGGGCGTTCCTCCGCTTGCGCACGGTTCCATGCGTGGAACAGGTCGGTCTCGCCCCAGCGTTCGGCGTCGTCGGCGATCATCCCCCCGCTGCGCGCGGCGAACGACCGGGCGAGCAGCGTGCGGCCCGACTTGCGTGGGCCGACCAGCAACGCCGCCCGGACCGGCCATGTCGGCCAGTGATCGAGATGGTGGACGGCGGCTTCGTTCGACGGCCCGACGAGGAACAGGTCCTGCCGGGCACCGGCGGGAAGTTCGAGGGGAAGGGCAAGCTGAACCGAACCGCGGGATGGCAAGGTCATTCGCCGGGCGCACTCGCAGGCGGCGGCGTGGCAGGCGCGCGGCGGCGGATGCGCAGCACGCCGTCGGCCTGCTGCACCTGCCACCCGCGCGCCTCCAGCGCGGCGGCGAGGATCGCGGCGTCGCCGTCGAAGGTCACGCGCAGCACCGATACGCCGCCCAGCGCCAGGCTGGACGTCGCGGCCGAGCGGACGCCGGGGACGCCGCGCAGCGCCGCTTCGGTGGATTCGACGGCGGCGGCGGTCGGCGTATCGGCCTGCACCGACACGGTGACGCTTTCGGCCACCGCGCCGGGCGGCGGCGTGGCGGCGGGGTCGAGCGTGGCGGGATCGAGCACCAGTTCCTCGACCGGCGCGACCGGCGTGCCGGGCGGCGGCGCGGCGAGGACGGTGTCGGGACGGAGCTGTCCGGTGCGCAGCGCCTGCTGGTACAGGGCGTCGATCCGGCGGACGCCTTCGTCGAGGAGCGCGGGCACGGCATCACCCTGTTCGACGCGGAGCGAGAAACTACCGAGCAGGCGGTTGTCGGGGCCATAGCCGGCGGTGAAGGTGCCGATCACCGGTCCGCCGGGCCATTGGCGGTACAGTCGGACCTGCGGGATCAGCACGTCGGACGCGCCATACTGGTTCAGGACGGTGCGCCACCAGCCGCGCCCGCGCCGCGTCACCTGTCCGGCGTTGAGCAGCAGCCCGTCGGCGCCGGTCCCGCTGGGGCGGACATAGTCCATCACGCTGCCGCCGGTGCGGAAGCGGGCCCATGCCGCCTGCCACGGCGTCGCGCGTTCGAACACGGTGCCGGTGCCGCCGTCCCAGATCAGCGGCACGACCAGCATCGCGGGCGAGCGTTCGGACACCCCGGCGATGCCGAGGATCGACGCCGCACGTCCGCGATTGAACAGGACGCCCAGCCGGGCGATGTAGCGTTTTGGCCCGATCTGTTCGCTTTCAACGACGATGCCGGTCACCAGCGAATCGAGCGTGCCGTCGGGCAGCGAGCGGGCCTGCCCCGTCAGTCGCTGCGACAGCATCTGCCAGCCCCTGCGCTGGGCGATGCGCCAGCCGGCGGTGCGCGCGGCGTCGGCCGAGGGGCCGGCGACGTCGACCCGGACGCCGTTCACCTCGAAACTGCCCGATCCGTCGACCGCGGCGACACCGCCCTGTTGCGCCACGACCGCACCGGCGGCGACCGCGCCGAGAGCGACGGCGGCAAGGATGCGGCGGGGGCGGGAAAAGGTCATGCGCGCCTTTTGACGAAGCAGGCGTGGAAATCCAAGCGCGATGTGGCTAACCGGGCATCCATGAGCAACGAAGCGGACCGCGGCGGCGGCTATACCTACGCACAGGCAGGCGTATCGATCGCGGCGGGCAACGCCCTGGTCCGCGCCATCGGGCCGCTGGCGAAGTCGACGCGGCGGCCGGGGGCGGATGCCGAACTGGGCGGGTTCGGCGGGGTGTTCGACCCCAAGGCCGCCGGGTTCAGGGATCCGTTGCTGGTCGCCGCCAATGACGGCGTCGGCACCAAGCTGAAGCTGGCGATCGAGCATGACGCGCATGACGGGGTCGGCATCGACCTGGTCGCGATGTGCGCCAACGACCTGATCGTGCAGGGTGCCGAGCCGCTGTTCTTCCTCGATTATTACGCTTCGGGCAAGCTGGTCGCCGACACCGCCGAGCGGGTCGTCGCGTCGATCGCCGAGGGGTGCCGGCAGGCGGGCTGCGCGCTGATCGGCGGCGAGACGGCGGAAATGCCGGGCATGTATGCCGATGGCGATTACGACCTCGCCGGCTTCTGCGTGGGCGCGGTCGAGCGCGAACAGTTGCTGACCGGCGACAAGGTGGCGGTGGGCGACGTCATCCTCGGCCTGGCGTCGTCGGGGGTGCATTCAAACGGTTTCTCGCTCGTACGGCGGCTGGCGGCGGACAAGGGGTGGAAGATGGCGCGCCCCGCCCTGTTCGATCAGGACGTGCTGCTGATCGATGCGCTGATGGCGCCGACGAGAATCTATGTGAAATCGCTGCTGCCGCTGTTGCGCGAGGGGCGAATCCATGGGCTGGCGCATATCACCGGCGGCGGATTGCTGGAGAATATCCCGCGCGTGCTGCCCGAGGGTGCCCATGCGCAGGTCGATGCCGATGCGTGGGAGCAGTCGCGGTTGATGGCGTTCCTGCAGGCGCAGGGCAATATCGAGCCGGGCGAGATGGCACGGACGTTCAATTGCGGGATCGGCATGGCGGTGCTGGTCGCCGCCAATGAAGCCGATGCCGTCGCCGCCGCACTGATGGAGGCGGGCGAGACGGTGGTGCGGATCGGCACGGTCGAGACGGGCGAGAAGGGCTGCACCGTCCGGGGCAGCGCGGAGACGTGGAGCGCGCGGGCCGAGTGGAGCGCGACGCATCTTGGCTAGGCACCGCGTCGGCGTCCTGATTTCGGGGCGGGGTTCGAACATGGCGGCGCTGGTCGCGGCGGCGCGGGCGGCCGATTGTCCGTACGAGGTCGCGCTGGTCGCGTCGGACAAGCCCGATGCCGCCGGGCTGGTCCATGCGGCCGGACAGGGCATCGCGACCTTCGCCCATTCGCCGAGGGGAATCCCCAAGGCGGAATATGAGGCGGCGATCGACGGCGCGCTGCGCGAAGCCGGGGTCGAGACGATCGCGCTGGCCGGCTATATGCGGTTGCTGTCGGGGGACTTCGTCGCGCGGTGGCGCGACCGGATCGTCAACATCCATCCCTCGCTGCTGCCGGCGTACAAGGGGCTCGATACCCATGCGCGGGCGATCGCGGCGGGGGACCGGGAGGCCGGCTGTTCGGTGCATGTCGTCACCGAGGAACTTGACGCCGGGAGCGTATTGGCGCAGGCGCGCGTTCCGATCCTGCCCGACGATACCGCCGACAGCCTGGCGGCGCGGGTGCTGGTGGAGGAACATCGCCTCTACCCGCAAACGCTGGCGGAGTATGTGACGCGAAGACCGAGATGCTCGACCTGATCCGTGAAGCCGTGAAGGTGTTGCCGGCAACCGAGGAGCGCGACGCGGGCGAGGCGACGGTCTTCGCGGTCGAGGGCAATGATTTCGTGCGGATCGTCGGCGACGGCGCGACCGTGCGCAGTGACGATGGCTGGCAGGAGATCGACGCCGATGGCGATCCCGTCGGAATCGAGGACGCGGTCGCCCACGCATGGGAACTGGCGGCGCCGCGCGCGCTGCTGGAGGCCGGCGGGCGGTGAGCGAGGCGGAGGAAGCGCGGGCCGAGCGGCGGCGCTGGATCACGCTGGCCGAAGGCGTGGCGGTGGCCGGGGTCGTGATCGGCGGACTGACGCTTTGGAACAACGTGTCCGAACGGCGCAGCGCCGAGGCGGAACGGATCGCCGAGCGCGCATCGTCGGCGCAGGCGAAGACGGCGCTGGCGATCGTCGCGACGCCGGAGGGCGGTGGCGAACGGCTGGTGCTGAGCGCGCCCGACCGGCGGATCGAGCGGATCGAGGTGACGTTCCCGCCGGTGCTGAAGGTCGCGCCGAAATCGGCGGTCGGCGACGTGGCGATCGCGGCGGACTGGGTTCGTGCGCCGGTGCTGGCGATTACCGACGGCGGGGCGGACGCGCTGGAAGGACGGCTGCCGGTCGCGATCACCGCGACGTGGTGGGACGGCGACCGGCAGCTTCGGTCGAGCGCGATCTACGACCTGGTGTTCGCGACGCACGGGCGGCTGGTCGGCGGGCGGGCGCTGGAACTCAAGGCGCTGGCGCGACGGGAAGCGGCGACCGGCGGCGTCGCGCGGCGGCTGGATACGCTGTGGGGGCAGGAACTGGGGCGGCTGGCGGGGTAGGGTCTGCTACCCTCCCCCTCCGTTTGCTTCGAGCGCAGGTTCGAGCCTGTCGAGAACCGTAGTCGAGAAGGGGTTGCCCCGGACGACCCGTTCTCGACGGACGCTTCTCGACAAGCTCGAAGCTGCTCGAACCGAACGGGTAGACGGATAGGAAAAAGGCCCGCCTCCTTGTCGGAAACGGGCCTCTTCACATCGGGCTATTCGATCAGCCGACGATCTCTTCCGGCTTGAAGAAGAAGTCGATCTCGATCTTCGCATTCTCTTCCGAATCCGAACCGTGGACCGAGTTCGCCTCGATCGATTCGGCCAGTTCCTTGCGGATCGTGCCGGCATCGGCGTTCGCCGGGTTGGTAGCGCCCATGATGTCGCGGTTGGCCTGGACGGCGTTCTCGCCTTCCAGCACCTGCACGACCACGGGGCCCGAGATCATGAACGACACCAGGTCGTTGAAGAACGGACGCTCGCGGTGGACGCCGTAGAAGCCTTCGGCCTGTTCGCGGGTCATCTGGATGCGCTTCGAGGCGACGACGCGCAGGCCGGCTTCCTCCAGCATCTTCGTGACGGCGCCGGTCAGGTTGCGACGGGTCGCGTCGGGCTTGATGATCGAAAAGGTACGGGTAGCGGCCATGGCGGTCGCGGCTCCTGCGTTTCAAGGTTGTTGGAAGGATTGTCGCCGGTCCCCCTAGTCGGGCGCCGCGCGACAGGCAAGCGCTACGCCGCCTGCTCCCAGCCGCCATCCCCCTGCCGCCAGTAGCGCCGCTCGACGTCGTCGCGCTCGGCCAGCCCTTTCCACGCGGCGCGGGCGGCGGCGATGTGGTCCTCGCCGAAGAAATGGAACGCGCGGTCGAAGGCCAGCGCCGCGTCGCGCCAGCGGCCGTCGACGATCGCGACGTTGCGCGCGGCGTTCGCGTCGGTCGGTTCGGGGGCGATCAGCACCGATTGCAGCGCATCGTCGCCCGCCCCCGCCTCTGCATGGGGCAGGAAGCTGTCGGGCGCATAGGTCCATAGCAGCATGTCGAGTTGTCGACGCTGTTCGGCATCGTCGGACAACAGCAACAGCCGCTCGCCATCGTCGTGAAGCCGCTGCGCGATGCGCGGCAGGACGCGGTCGAGCGGGCTGCGGGTCAGGTGATAGAAGTCGACTTTCATGCGCATTCGCCTTCGTCATCCCGGCGCAGGCCGGGATGACGGGTGAGGGACGTCTCCGTCAGCCTTCGAAATTATCCGCGACGAACCGGTCGAGCAGGCGCACGCCGAAGCCGGTTGCGCCCTTGTCGTGATGGATGCCGGGCTTGTCGGCCCAGACCATGCCGGCGATGTCGAGATGCGCCCAGCGGACGCCGTCCTCGATATAGCGCTTGAGGAACTGCGCCGCGGTGATCGATCCGGCGCCGCGCGGGCCGATGTTCTTCATGTCGGCGATCGGGCTGTCGAGCAGCTTGTCGTACGCGGGCGACAGCGGGAAGCGCCACAGCAGGTCGCCCGATTCGCGCGACGCGGCGAGCAGCTGGTCGGCCAGCGAATCGTCGTTGGCGAACAGGCCGCCATGTTCGCTGCCAAGCGAGATTATCATCGCGCCGGTCAGCGTCGCCAGATCGACGATCGTCTTCGGGCCATGCGTCTTCTGCACCCAGGTCAGCACGTCGCACAGGACGAGACGTCCTTCGGCATCGGTGTTGAGCACCTCGATCGTCTGGCCCGACATGCTGGTGACGACGTCACCGGGGCGCATCGCCTTGCCATCGGGCATGTTCTCGACCAGCCCGACCACGCCGACCACGTTCGCCTTCGCCTTGCGCGTGGCGAGCGCCTTCATCGCGCCGGCGACCGCGCCGGCACCGCCCATGTCCCACTTCATGTCCTCCATGCCGGGTCCGGGCTTGAGCGAGATGCCGCCGGTGTCGAAGGTCACGCCCTTGCCGACCAGCGCGAGGTCGACATCGCCCTCCCCCTTGCCGTTCCAGCGCATGGCGAGCAGCCGCGCTTCCTTTTCGGAGCCGAGGCTGACGCCCAGCAGCGCGCCCATGCCGAGTTCGGCCATCTGGCGATCGTCGAGCACCGTCAGCTCGACGCCGAGCGATTCCAGTTCGCGGCACTTCTCGACGAAGCTGACCGGATAGAGGATGTTCGGCGGATCGGTGACGAGCGTGCGGGTCAGGTCGAGCCCCCGGGTCAGCGCATCGGCCGCGACGAAGGCGTCGTCGATCCCGTCGGGCGCGCCGACGATGGTCAGGCCGGTCAGCGTCGGCTTCGACTTTTCGGGCAGTTTCGTGCGATAGCCGTCCTGCCGCCATGCCCGCTGCGCGGCGGTCGCGGCGAAGCGGGCGACCGATGCCGCCGACACCGCCGTGCCGGTGAAGTCGACGGTCAGTTCGGTCAGGCCCGAGAGCAGGAAGCGGCCGGTCAGCGCGCCGCCAGCCTTCTCCAGCGCCGGCCCCGCGCCGTCGCCGATGCCGAGCAGGATCACGCGATCGGCGCTGTCGCCTTCGCCCGCGACGAAGATTTCCGCCATCGACCCGGCCTCGCCATCGAAGCGGCCGGCCCTTGCCGCGCCCGCGACCAGCGTGGCGACCGCCCCGTCGAGGCCCGCACCGCCGATCCGGTCGAGCCCGCCGGTGGCGATGGGCAGCACGAGGGCGTTGGCGGTTCCCCGGTCGGGGGCGAAACGGATCGAGATCGACATGAGCATCCTTTGGTGTTGCCGCGCGCGGCGCGGACGTCTTCTAGGCCCGGCGTGACGGGCAGGTAAAGCGGCCCGAGGGCGATTGCGGTTCCCGCCGCGCGGTGCAATAGCGCGAAGCGAACGTCCGGCAGCGGGCGGCAACGGTTTGGGGAAGCGAAACTAGTGAAGCGTTCGTTCGGGTCGCTTGCCCTTGGCCTGACGCTGGCGGTCGCGGGCCCTGCCCTGGCGCAGGACCTGCAGGATCGTGTCGCCCCGCCCCCGCCGCCGGAAAGCGCGCTGCCGACGCCCGCGACCGGGGACCAGATCGATTTCTCGTCCGACCTGCTGGAATATGACAGCCGGGGCGAGGTCGTGACCGCGTCGGGCGAGGTGCGGCTGCTGCGCGACGGCAACCGCCTGCGCGCCGACCGGGTGACATGGAACCGCAAGACCGGACAGGTCGTCGCCGACGGCAATATCGCGGTCACCAACCCGCAGGGCGACATCGCCTATGGCGACCGCATCGAGCTGACCGACAGCCTGAAGGACGGCGTGGTCGACAACATGCTGGTCGTGCTGGACGAGGGCGGGCGGATCGCGGCGAAGCGCGGCACGCGATCGGACAATGGCGTCGTCACGGTCGAGAGCGCGGCCTACACGCCGTGTTCGGTCACCAATTCGGCCGGGTGCCCCAAGGAACCGTCGTGGAAGATCACCGCGCTGCGCGTCCGCTACGACCCGACGCGCAAGCGCATCCGCTATACCGGTGCGGGCCTGACCATCTTCGGCCTGCCGACGATCCCGCTGCCGTCCTTTTCGCATTCGATCGGCGACGGCAGCGATTCGGGGTTGCTGGCGCCGTCGATCCGGCTCGACCGGGTCAACGGGCTGGAAGTCGCCGTCCCCTATTACGTCAGCCTCGCGCCCAATCGCGACCTGACGATCACGCCGCACGTCTTCACCGCAGTACTGCCGATGTTGCAGGCGGATTACCGGTCGCTGTCGAGCAAGGGCGCGTACCGGGTACAGGGCTATGCCACGGTCAGCCGGCGCAGCGACGACCTGGTGCTCGGCGCGTCGCCGACCGGCACCGAACAGTCGTTTCGCGGCTATATCGACACGGTCGGCCGGTTCCAGCTGAACCCCAACTGGGCCGTGTCGGGATCGCTGCGCTACGCCACCGACCAGACGTTCCTGCGCCGCTACGACATTTCGCGCGACGACCGGTTGCGCAACAATGTGACGGTCGAGCGGATCGACCGGGATTCGATGCTGACGATCAGCGGCTGGGCGGTGCAGACGCTGCGGGTCGGCGACGATCAGGGGATGCAGCCGATCGCGCTGCCCGAGATCGACTATCGCCGTCGCTTCAACGGGTTGCTGGGCGGCGTGGCGCAGGTGCAGCTCAACACGCTGGCGATCAGCCGGAGCGAGGGGCAGGATACGCAGCGCGCCTTTGCCGCCGCGCGATGGGACCTGACACGCTACACGCCGCTGGGGCAGGAAGTGACGTTCACCGGCTATGCCCGCGCCGACGCCTATAACGCGCGCGATACGATCGATACGGCGGTGCTGAGCTATCGCGGCGACGAAGGCTTCACCCCACGCGGGATCGCGGCGGTGGCGGTCGATGTGCGCTGGCCCTTCGTCGGTGCGATCGGGCGCGGCACGCAACGGATCAGCCCGCGGGTGCAGCTCGTCGCGTCACCGAAGATCGCCAATCTGGCTGTCCCGAACGAGGATGCGCGCGCGGTCGACCTGGAGGATTCGAACCTGTTCGCGCTCAACCGCTTCGCCGGATACGACCGGTTCGAGGATTCGTCGCGCGTCACCTATGGCCTCGACTATGCGCTCGACCTGCCGGGCGTGGCGGTGCTGGCGACGGTCGGGCAGAGCTACCGCGCGAGCCAGCGCGCCAGCATCCTGCCGAGCGGCACCGGGCTGGACGACCGGTTTTCCGACATCGTCGGGCGCACCGACATCCGGTTCCGCGAATTCGTGACCTTCACCCACCGCTACCGGCTGGACAAGGACGGGGCGAAGCTGCGCCTCAACGAGCTGGACGCGACGGTCGGCAGCCGGCGGACCTATGTCCAGGTCGGCTATCTGCGTCTCAACCGCGATATCGCCGAGCTGGAGGATTTGCAGGACCGCGAGGAAGTGCGCGTCGCCGGTCGGGCGGCGTTCGGGCCGTTCTGGTCCGCCTTCGCCTCCGCCACGGTCGACCTGACCGACAAGTCGGAGGATTCGCTGTCGATTTCGGACGGGTTCGATCCGATACGCCACCGGGTGGGTTTCCAGTATGAGGACGACTGCCTGCGGCTGGGCCTGACGTGGAAGCGCGATTACCAGCGCATCGGCGACGCGCGCAACGGCAGCAGTTATCTGGTAACGCTGGCATTGAAGAACCTGGGGCGATAAGGCTCTGTTCAGGCGCGGCGGGCCATGAATTTGCCCGAATGATGCGGCACCGCCCCGATCACGCGCGCATGGGATATGACGACCAAGTGACCAAGAACATCGTGACTATCGGCCGCATCGGCCGTTCGATCGCCGGTTTCGCCGCCGTTGCCGCCGCCGCCACGCTGGCGGCCCAGACGGTCGGCGATGCGCAGGAGGTGCCGGGCGCCAACCTGAACCTGCCGGGCAACCCGACGATCTTCGGCAAGCTGGACCCCAATATCCGCAAGCCGACGGCGATCGTGAACGACACGGTGCTGACTGGCACCGACGTCGACCAGCGCATGGCGCTGATCGTCGCGCTGAACGATTTCAAGCTGAGCGACGCCGATCGCGAAGTGCTGCGCGCGCAGGTCGTGCGGCAGCTGATCGACGAGACGCTGCAGATCCAGCAGGCCAAGGCCAAGGACATCACCGTGACCACCGCCGAGTTGGGGCAGAGCTTCAACCGCCTGGCCAAGCAGCGCTTCAACCAGACGCCGGAGCAGCTGCGCGCCTATCTGCGCACGGTCGGGTCGTCGGACCGTTCGCTGCGCCGCCAGATCGAGGGCGAACTGGCGTGGAGCCGATTGCTGCGCAAGCAGGTCGAGCCGTTCGTCAACGTCGGCGAGGAGGAAGTCGCCGCGGTGATCGCGCGCATGGAAGCGTCGAAGGGCACCGAGGAATACAGCCTTCGCGAAATCTACATGGCGGCAACGCCCGATCGCGCGCCCGAGGTGCAGGCGGGCATGCAGAAGATGATCGAACAGATCCGCCAGGGTGCGCCGTTCGAATATTTCGCACGCAATTTCTCCGAAGCGTCGACCCGCGCGGTCGGTGGCGACCTGGGCTTCGTGCGGCTGAACATGCTGCCCGACCAGTTGCAGCGTGCCGCGACGCAGATGCAGGTCGGCCAGATCGCCGGACCGATCGAGGTGCCGGGCGGCTATTCGATCCTGTACCTCGCCGACAAGCGGCAGGTGCTGATGGCCGATCCGCGCGACGCCAAGCTGGCGTTGCGCCAGCTGTTCCTGCCCTTCCCCGCCGGCACGACCGAGGCGCAGGCGAGCGCCAAGGTCGCCGCCTTCACCGAAGCGACGCAGGGGATTCGCGGCTGCGGCGACGCGACCAAGATCGCGCAGGCGCAGAAGGCGGAGATCGTCGACAATGACGCGGTAGTGCTGCGCAGCCTGCCGCCGGCATTGCAGGATATCGTCCTGAAGCTGAACGTCGGACAGGCGACCCCGCCCTTCGGATCGCCCAAGGACGGCGTGCGCGTGCTGGTGCTGTGCGGTCGCGAGGACCCGCGCACCGCGGGCATCCCGTCGGCGCAGCAGATCCAGCAGGGGCTGGAGCAGGAGCGCGTCAACCTGCGGGCGCAGCGGATGATGCGCGATCTGCGGCGTGATGCGGTGATCGAGTATCGTTGAGGCAGCGGGCGCGGTGCGGCCGATCGCTCCCCTCGCCCTGTCGATGGGCGATCCCGCCGGGATCGGGCCCGAGATCATCGCCAAGGCATGGGCGCGGCGCGACAGCGACTCGCTGCCCTGTTTCTTCGCGGTCGGCGACGTGCGCGCGGTCTCGGCAGTGTGGAACGGCCCGGTCGAGCGGATCGACGACCCGCGCGACGCGATGCGCGTGTTCGGGCGGGCGCTGCCGGTGGTGGCGGTGGTCGACGGCGACCCGATCGTGCCGGGGCGGCCCGATATCGGCGGGGCGCGCTGTGCGTTGCAGTCGCTCGAACTCGCCGCCGGGCTGGCGCGGTCGGATGCCGCATCGGGGCTGGTGACGGCGCCCGTGTCCAAGGCGGAACTGTACCGCATCGGCTTCGACTATCCCGGGCAGACCGAGTTCGTGGCCGAACGCTGCGGCGTGGCACGCGAGAATGCGGTGATGATGCTGGCCGGGCCGACGCTGCGCGTGGTGCCGATCACGATCCACGAACCGCTGGCGCGGGTGCCGATGGCGCTGACCACCGACCTGATCGTGTCGCGCGGCCGGGCGACGGCGCGCGGGCTGACGCGCGACTTCGGGATCGACGCCCCGCGCCTCGCGCTGGCGGGGATCAACCCCCATGCTGGCGAAGGCGGCGCGATCGGGCGCGAGGAGATCGAGGTGATGCTGCCCGCGGTCGAACTGTTGCGGGCCGAGGGGATCGATATCGTCGGGCCGCTGGCGGCCGACACGATGTTCCACCCGCGCGCGCGGGCGCGCTATGACGCCGCGCTGTGCGCCTATCACGACCAGGCGCTGATCCCGATCAAGACGCTGCATTTCGACGACGGGGTCAACATCACGCTGGGGCTGCCGATCGTGCGGACCTCGCCCGATCATGGCACCGCGTTCGATATCGCCGGGCAGGACAGCGCCGAACCGGGCGCGATGATCGCCGCGATCCGCATGGCCGGGGCCGCCGCCGCGCGTCGCGCCGCGGCATGAGCGTCGCGCCCGTCACCGACCTGCCGCCACTGCGCGAGGTCATCAAGCGCCACGACCTGTCGGCGAACAAGGCGCTGGGACAGAATTTCCTGTTCGACCAGCAACTGCTCGACCGGATCGCGCGGGTGCCGGGCGACCTGCACGACCAGGACGTGCTTGAGGTCGGGCCGGGTCCGGGCGGGCTGACGCGTGCGCTGTTGCTGGCGGGGGCGAAGGTCACCGCGATCGAGCGCGACCGGCGGTGCATCCCGGCGCTGGAGGAACTGGGCGCGGCGTTTCCGGGCCGGCTGCGCGTGATCGAGGGCGATGCGCTGGAGATCGATGCGCCGTCGCTGTTCGACGGGCGGCCGCATATCGCGTCGAACCTGCCGTACAATGTCGGCACCGCGCTGTTCGTCGGGTGGCTGTCCGCCGACTGGCGGCCATGGTGGCAGAGCCTGACGCTGATGTTCCAGCGCGAGGTCGCCGACCGGATCGTGGCGCAGGCGAACGACGACGCCTATGGCCGGCTGGCGGTGCTGGCCCAGTGGCGCAGCAGCGCGCGGATCGCGATGCCGGTACATCGCAGCGCGTTCACCCCACCGCCCAAGGTCATGTCGGCGGTGGTCCATGTCGTGCCGACCGGCGCGCCGGAGGGCGCTCCGCTCAAGGTGCTGGAGCGGCTGACCGCGGCGGCATTCGGGCAGCGGCGCAAGATGCTGCGGCAGAGCCTGAAGGCGGTGCCCGGCGCAATCGAGGCGGCCGGAACGATCGGGATCGACGTGACGCGGCGGGCGGAAACGGTGTCCGTCGCCGAGTTCGTGGCGCTGGCGCGGATGCTGGGGTAGGCGCGCCGATCAGCGCGCGATGGCGAAGCGGGCGTTGACGCGGGCCTGGGTCTGGATCGGGCGCGGCGTCACGGCGATCGGAACAGCCGTCGCCAGCATCGCGGGCGGCGCCGCGAGGTCGTTCATGATGCGGCGTCGCACGCCCGCGTCGTTGACTTCGTCATTCGAGGCGTTCGGATCGTTCAGGGCGATCAGTTCGCCGAGCCGGACGCCCGCGCCGGTCGCAAGCGCTTCGGCCCGGGCACGCGCATCGGCCACGGCCGCCGCCGTTGCGCGACGCAACGCCGCGCTGCGGTCGCCCAGTTCATATGCCTGTATCCGCGCGTCACGCGCGCCCAGCCGGGCGACGAGGCCGACGGCCGTGGCGGCCTTGTCGACGACGGCGGTCCTTATGTGGCCCTGCAAGGTTGCAACATGGCCGATGACCGCACACGGCCCCTCGCTCAGTCGGGGCGTATAGCCGCCCTGCCGGTCGCAGTCGGGACCACGAACCTGGGTCACGCTGACTTCGCTCGCGGTAACCTCGGCACCGCGCCCCAGCAAGGTGCGGACACCATCGACGACGGCCGTGTTCCGGGCAGCGAGGGCGGCGCTGGCCGCGTCGGCGGTCTTGCCCTCGCCATTCACCCAATAGCTGATGCGGGCGCGATCGGGTGGCGTCTCGACGGTGGCGGTACCAAGCACCTGGATCGTCGGCGCACGTTCGGCAGCGTCCTGCGCCGGGGCGGATATGGCGAACAACGTGGCGATCGGCAGCATCGACATCGACATTCGTGGCGCTCCCTGATGAAATTATTGCGGCGTGGCAGGTTTCGGGGCGCCAGGGACGACGGCCGGGGTCTGTTGCGCGGTCGCGGTGACCGGCGGCCCCCTGGCGATGACGGCCGCGAGTTCGTTCGCCGCCGGACAGGTCGCGCCGCAGACGGTCTTCAGCTTGGCCAGCGTGTCGCGGGCGCGGGTCACGGCGCCTTTCTGCACCAGTGCCTCGCCCTCGCCCTTCAGCGCGACGACGTCGTTCGGCTCGAGGCTCAGCGCCTCGCGGTACAGGCGGATCGACTTGCCGGGCAGGCCCTGCGTGCGGGCGATGTCGGCCAGCGTGATATAGGCGGCGCGGTTGCGCGGATCGACGACCAGCGCGCTTTCGATGAAGCCGGTCGCGGCCGTGGTGTCGCCAGCGGCCTGTGCGGCGCGACCCTGTTGCAGCAGCGCCATCGAGCGCGGATCGACCTGGTTATCGGGACGCTGGCCGCTGAGCGAGGTCGACGCGCATACCAGCGCGAGCGCGCCCGCGACCGAAACCGAGGTGAACCGCATCAACTTCTCCGACCAGGCGACAGGCGTGCTCATCCCCGGCCGAGGCGTGCGACGAAGAAACCGTCGGTGGAATCGGATGCCGGGGTCAGGCGCATGCCCGGACCGTGGACGCGCCCGCGCGGCAATGCAAGCGGCAGCGCATGCCAGCCCGCGTTGCGCGCCAGAAACGCATCGACCTGTTCCCGGCCCTCGGCATCGAGTAGCGAACACACGACATAGGTGATCGTGCCTGTCGCCGACGTCAGGCCGGCGGCGATGTCGAGCAGCCGCGCCTGCGTCGCCACCACCCGGTCGAGCCGGTCGGGGGTCAGCCGCCAGCGCGCCTCCGGATTGCGGCGCCACGTGCCGGTGCCCGAACAGGGGGCATCGACCATCACCCAGTCGGCCTGTCCCGCGACATCCGCCAGCATCGCCGATTCCTTGCCGGGATCGAGCAGACGCGGTTCGGCGATGGTCACGCCGGCGCGCGCGGCGCGCGGCGCGAGGCGCGACAGGCGCGGGCGGTCGGTATCGGTGGCGAGGATGCGCCCCTCCCCCGCCATCTGCGCCGCGATCGCCAGCGTCTTGCCACCGCCGCCCGCGCACAGGTCGACCGCGAAACCGCCGGGTTCGGCGCAGGTGGCGAGCGACACGATCTGGCTGCCGAAATCCTGCACCTCAGCCCGGCCGTCGCGCAGCACCTCGCTGTCGGGCAGTGTATCGGCGGGCAGGCGGATCGCGTCGGGCAAGTCGGGCGCGGGATCGCCGCCCAGTTCGGCCAGCACCGCCGCCCGGTCGGCGCGCAGCGGGTTGACCCGCAGGTCGAGCGGCGCGCGGTCGAGCAGCGCGGCCAGTTCGCCGTCGTCGAGGCCCGAGGCGTGGAACGCCTCCACCAGCCATGCCGGGGCCAGCCCCGGTTCGGCGCGCGGTTCGTCGGCAAGGATCGGTGCCGGACCATAGGACGATCCGTCGAAGGTCGCGGCAAGATCGGCATCGGCGTCCGCCAGCGCGACGATCGCCGAGCGCGCCGTCGCGGGCACCGGACCGAAGCGACGGACCGCTTCATAGGCCAGCGTGCGGATCGCGCGGCGGTCCTTCGACCCGGCATAGCGGCGCGCCGCGAAAAACCGCTTCGCGATCTGGTCCGCCGCCGCCCCGCCGGTACGGGCGCCATCGAGGATCGCATCGACCAGATCGATCGCTGCCTGGGTACGCGCAGCCGGATTCATGCACACATCTTCCGAAAAACCATGCGCGACGCTAGCAACATAACGTAGATCAATCCAGCGGTGCAGAAATACCCGTCCGCCATGGTCCAGCACCGCATCCGGCAAGGATGACGGCGCGGACACGTCGGCGCGCCGGCCGGATGCCGGGCCGCGCCAGCGCCTTGCCCGGTCAACGGGTCGGGTAGTTCGGCGCCTCGCGCGTGATCGTCACGTCGTGGACGTGGCTTTCGCGCAGGCCCGCATTGGTGATGCGGACGAAGCGCGCGCGGTCCTGCAGTTCGGCGATGGTGTGCGATCCGGTATAGCCCATCGCCGCCTTCACGCCGCCGACGAGCTGGTGGATAACGTCCTTGGCCGGACCCTTGAACGCGACCTGCCCCTCGATCCCCTCGGGAACGAGCTTGAGCTGGTCCTTGATATCCTGCTGGAAATAGCGGTCGGCCGACCCCTTCGCCATGGCGCCCACCGACCCCATGCCGCGATAGCTCTTGTACGCCCGGCCCTGATACAGGAAGGTTTCGCCCGGCGCTTCCTCGGTGCCGGCCAGCAGCGATCCGATCATCACCGCCGACGCACCGGCGGCCAGCGCCTTGGCGACGTCGCCCGAGGTGCGGATGCCACCGTCGGCGATCACCGGCACGCCGGTTCCCGCCGCCGCCTTCGCCGCGTCCATGACGGCGGTCAGCTGCGGCACGCCGACGCCGGCGACGACGCGGGTGGTGCAGATCGATCCCGGACCGATGCCGACCTTGATGCCGTCGGCCCCGGCATCGATCAGCGCGCGGGTGGCGTCGCCGGTCGCGACGTTGCCGGCGATGACCTGTACGTGCGGGGCGATCGCCTTCACCCGCCTGACCGCTTCGGCGACCTGCCGGTTATGGCCGTGCGCGGTGTCAATGACGATCAGGTCGCACTCCGCCTCGATCAGCGCCTCGGTGCGTTCATATCCCTTGTCACCGACGGTGGTGGCGGCGGCGACGCGAAGGCGGCCGGTGCCGTCCTTGGTCGCGTTGGGATAGGTCACCGCCTTTTCAATGTCCTTGACGGTAATCAGGCCGACGCAGTGATACGCGTCGTCGACGACCAGCAGCTTTTCGATCCGGCGCTGATGGAGCTGGCGGCGGGCTTCCTCCTGCGACACGCCGATGCGGACGGTCGCGAGATTTTCGTGCGTCATCAGTTCGGCGACGGGCTGGTTCGGGTTCTCGGCGAAGCGGACGTCGCGGTTGGTCAGGATGCCGACCAGCTTCCCCGACCCCTCGACCACCGGGATGCCGCTGATGCGATGCCGTTCCATCAGCGCGCGCGCCGCGGACAGCGGGGCGTCGGCAGCGATGGTGATCGGGTTGACGACCATGCCGCTTTCGAAGCGCTTGACCGCACGCACCGCCGCGACCTGTTCCTCGATCGTCAGGTTGCGGTGGAGCACGCCGATCCCGCCCAGCTGCGCCATGACGATCGCCATGTCGGCTTCGGTCACGGTGTCCATCGCCGACGACAGGAACGGGATGTTGAGGGCGAGGTCGCGGGCGACGCGGGTGCGCGGGTCGGCCTGGCTGGGCAGCACGTCCGATTCCTGCGGAACGAGCAGTACGTCGTCGAAGGTCAGGCCGAGGGTGATATCCATGGGAAGCGTCGTCTCGTCTTCAGTTGGCGGGGTAGCGGATGGGGTCGGCGAGCGCACGGGCCAGCGCGACGTGCAGGTCGGCATCCTCGGCAGCGCCCGACAGGTCGATATGCGCGAGGTCGTCGTTCGGCTTGTGGTAGGGGCCGTCGAGATAGGCGAACAATCGCTTCATGTCGCTGACCGAACCGGTCGCCATGACGGCGGGGATGCCGCGCTTGCCGAACGCCCAGCCGTCCTGCCGCTTGATCATGATGTTGGCTTCGGTATCGGTATCGACCTTGCGGCCGATCGCGCGGGCGGTGGCATCGACGATGGCGTCGATCCTGGGATAGTTGCCGCGCCCGACCATCGCCACCGGCATGCCGGTCGGCACGATCGCGGCGGTATCGATGTTGAGGTTCGCGACGACCTTCAACGGAGTGTCGGCGATCGCGGCGGCATAGGCGTCGGCGCCGATCAGGCCCTTTTCCTCGGCCGTGGTCGCGACGAAATAGATGCTGCGTGCCGGGCGCGGCCCCTTGGCGAGGACCTTGGCGACCTCGATCAGGATCGCGGTGCCGCTGGCATTGTCCGCCGCACCGTTGCAGATGCGATCGGGTGCGCCTTCGGGACGGCAAATGCCGATATGGTCCCAGTGCGCCGAGAGCAGCACCGCTTCGTTCGGGCGCGTCGTGCCGGGGATCATGCCGACGATGTTGGCGGTGGTGTAGCGGCGGGTGATACCGGTCGCCGCGATGTCGATCGTTGCCTTCGCCCGGAACGGGCGGAAGTCCGGCGCGATCGCCGCCTTGCGCAGATCGGCGGCGGAACGCCCGAGCAGCGTCTCGGCGACGCTGGCCGGCACGACGCCGCTGAAATCCGGGCGGCGCGGTGTGCCGGCGATGGTCGCGGTCGAATAGCCGTGCGCGATATCGGTCCACGGCGCCTGCGCCGGCGCGATCAGCAGGACGCCGAGCGCACCCGCCGCCAGCAGCGCTGCGTTGCGATCGGCGGTGGGTACCGCGGGTGCGTCGGGCGCGGTGCCGCCGATGACGACCGCGACCGCGCCGTTCAGCTTCGCGCCCTGCATCTGGTCCGGCGCACCGCGGCCGACGAAGACGAGCGGCGCGCGGCGGATCGTGGTGGTGGTCGACAGGCCGAGGCCGGCGATCTGCTGCGCGGTCAGCGTCGTCTCGCGCGATCCCTGGCGCACCACGGCGGTCAGCGTCGCGGCCTTGTGATCGGCCATCGCCACTTCCTGCCGCCAGCGGCCGTCGGGGGCGCCGGGCTTCAGGCCGGCATCGGCAAACGCCTGCAGCACATAGGCTTCGGCACGATCGCCGCCGGGGGTGCCGGGTTCGCGTCCTTCATAAGCATCGCTGGCGAGGATGGCGACGTGATCGCGCAGCATCTTCGGACTGATCGACTGGGCGAAGGCCGGCGTCGTGCTGAACAGCAGGACGGCGAGTCCGAGGATCGGGCGGAGCGTCATGCGCCCCACTATCGATCCCGAAGGTTACGGGCAAGCGTCAACGCGCGCGCTGGATCACCCGGCGCGCCATTTCGACATGCATGTCCTCGATCATGCGATCCTGGAACCGTTCCGCCCCGCCCCCGGCGGCGGCGATCATCGCCGCCGCTTCGGCCAGTTCGTCGGAGGTGGGGGAAAAGGCGGTGTTGGCGGTCGCGATCTGGTTGGGGTGGATCAGCGACTTGCCGTCGAACCCCATCGCCCGCCCCGCGGCACATTCGCGCGCCAGCCCGTCGGGATCGGCCAGCGCGTTGAACACGCCGTCGAGTGCCCAGCCCCCCGCCGCCCGCGCCGCCAGCACGATCAGGTGCAGCGCGGTGGTCAGCGGCCCCCGCCCCGCCCCCGGCGGCAGGCGCAGCGCGGCGGCAAGGTCGTTGGTGCCGACCAGCAGGCCGACCACGCCGGGCGCGGCGGCGATCGCCGCGGCGGCCATTACGCCCGCCGGAGTCTCGATCATCGGCAGCAGCGCGCGACCGGCCAGCGGGGCGAGATCGGCCGGCGACTGCACCTTCGGTACGACGACCAGCGTATCGGCGGCATGGCCGAGCACTGCCAGATCGCCGGCGAAATGCGGACTGTCGGGCGCGTTGATCCGCACCGCCGCGCCCCGGCCGTGGAGCAGTTCGAGCGATACCGGCAACGCTTCGCGCGCCGCCGCCTTGTCGCCGTCGCGCACCGAATCCTCGAGGTCGAGGACGATCAGGTCGGCGTCGAGCCCGGCGGCCTTGGCGATCATGCTGGGGCGGACCGCCGGCACGAACAAAAGGCTGCGCGGCGCTGGGGTATTCGCTGGTTCCATGGTGCGATCATGCTAGGGTCCGGTGGTCAAAACACAAGCAGGGGACGGTCGATGGTGTTGGGCGTGATCGCGGCGATCGTGTTGCTGGTATTGTTCTATCTGTTCGCCAGCGTGAAGATCGTCACGCAGGGCCATCAATATACTATCGAGCATTTCGGCCGCTTCACCGCGGTGGCGAAGCCCGGGTTCAACTTCTATCCCGCCTTCTTCTATCGCGTCGGCCGCAAGGTGAACATGATGGAGCAGGTGATCGACATTCCCGGGCAGGAGATCATCACCCGCGACAATGCGATGGTGTCGACCGACGGTGTCGTGTTCTTCCAGGTGCTCGACCCGGCCAAGGCGGCGTACGAGGTGTCGGACCTGTATATCGCGCTCCAGCAGATCACGACGACCAACCTGCGCACGGTCATGGGGTCGATGGACCTCGACGAGACGCTGTCGAAGCGCGACGAGATCAACGCGCGGCTGCTGGGCGTGGTCGATCATGCGACCAACCCGTGGGGCGTGAAGATCACCCGCGTCGAGATCAAGGACATCCGCCCGCCCGCCGACATCGTCAACGCGATGGGCCGCCAGATGAAGGCCGAGCGCGAGAAGCGCGCCAACATCCTCGAAGCCGAAGGTACGCGCGCGTCGGAGATCCTGCGTGCCGAGGGGCAGAAACAGGCCCGCATCCTCGAAGCCGAGGGGCGCAAGGAATCGGCGTTTCGCGATTCAGAGGCACGCGAACGCGCGGCCGAGGCCGAGGCGAAGGCGACGCAGGTCGTCAGCGACGCGATCGAGGCCGGCGGCACGCAGGCGATCAACTATTTCATCGCGCAGAAATATGTCGAGGCGGTCGGCAAGTTCGCGACCAGCCCCAATGCCAAGACGATCCTGTTCCCGGTCGAAGCGACGCAGCTGATCGGGACGCTGGGCGGGATCGGCCAGCTCGCGAAGGAAGCGCTGGCCGAGAGCAAGCCTGTCGCGCCTGCCGCTGCCCCACGCGAACGTCCGGCCGGTCCGTTCGAGCCGCCCGCGCGATGATCGAGGGCGGCTATGCCTGGCTGTTGCTGGCGGTGGCGCTGGGCGCGGCCGAGCTGGCGGTGCCGGGCGTGTTCCTCGTCTTCGTCGCGATCGCGGCGGCGATCACCGGCGTGCTGGCGCTGCTGTTCCCCGCGCTGACGCTGCCCGCCGAACTGGCGGTGTTCGGGGCGTGGAGCGTGGTGGCGGTGGTGATCGGGCGACGCTGGTATGCCGACTATCCGGTCGACAGCGACGATCCGCTGCTCAACGACCGCGCCGGACGGCTGATCGGGGAACGGGTGGTGGTGGTCGAACCGATCGTCGGCGGCATCGGTCGCGTGCGGCTGGGCGACGGCGAATGGATCGCGCGCGGACCGGCACTGGATGCGGGCAGCCGGGCACGGATCGTCGGGGTCAGCGGATCGACGCTGACCGTCGCACCCGACGATTGACGCACGCGGTCGGTCGCGGGACACAGGGCCCGACATTTTCGAAGGAACCGCCATGGACCTCACCCGCCGCGACTGGATCGCCGGTGCCGCCGCTACCACGCTGACCGTCGGACTGCCTGCGAAGGCGCAGACGGCGGCGACCGGCGCGGACAAGGCAGCGGAAGTGAAGCTGGCGACGATCGCCGAGGCGATGCTGGTCGATTCGCCAGAATCCGCCAGCGGGCTCGGCATCGATACCGGCGCGCGGGCGGCGCTGAAGGCGCGGCTGGGCGACCGCTCGGCGGCGGGGCAGCGCCGGATCGCCGATCACCTGCGCGCGCATGTCGCGACGTTGCAGGCGATCGACACCAGACCGCTCTCCGCCGCGACGCGCACCGATATCGACGTCGCGCGCACCGCGTTCGAAACCGCGATCGACGGGTTCGCCCTGCCCTATGGCGACGTCGCGGTCGGCGGGTGGCGCAACACGCCCTATGTCGTGATCCAGAATGTCGGCGCGTATCTCGACGTGCCGCGCTTCCTCGACAGCGACCACAGCATCGCCGGGAAGGCCGATGCCGACGCCTATCTGGCACGGCTGGAGAGCTATGCGACGCAGCTGGACGGCGAGACGCAGCGGGTACGCGCGGCATCGGCGCAGGGCGTCGTCGCGCCCGACTTCCTGCTCGACAAGACCATCCGGCAACTGACCCAGTCGACGAGCGGCGATCCGGCGACGTGGGACGTGGTCACCTCGCTCGCCGGGCGGACGAAGGACATTCCGGGCGACTGGACCGCGCGGGCGACCGCCATCGCGCGTACCAGGGTGAAGCCCGCGCTGGAGCGGCAGCTGGCCGCGATCCGCGCGGACCGGGTGAAGGCGACGGCGGACGCCGGCATGTGGGCGCGGCCCGGTGGCGATGCGTGGTACGCATGGGCGTTGCGCGCCTCGACCACCACGACGATGACCCCCGACGAGGTCCATGCCCGCGGCAAGGAGGAACTGGCCGGCTTGCAGGGACAGATGGACGTGATCCTCAAGTCGCTGGGCTATACGCAGGGCAGCGTCGGCGCGCGGATGACCGCGCTGGGCAAGGACCCGCGCTTCACCTTCCCCGACGACGATACCGGCCGGGCGCAGATCATGGCGCTGGTGCAGAACCGGCTGCGCGACATCCGTGCCCGCATGCCACGCGCGTTCAACACCCTGGCCCCGGGCAATGTCGAGGTGCGGCGCATCCCGGTGGTCGAGGAGGCCGGCGCGCCGGGCGCCTATGGCGGAGCGGGTTCGATCGACGGCAAGGTGCCGGGCAAGATGTGGATCAACCTGCGCACCACCGGCCTGTGGACGCGATATTCGCTCCCGACCCTGGTCTATCACGAGGCGATCCCGGGACACGTATGGCAGGGCGAATACACCTTCCGCCTGCCGCTGATCCGCTCGCTGTTGCAGTTCAACGCCTTTTCGGAAGGCTGGGCGCTGTATGCGGAACAGCTGGGCGACGAACTGGGGGCGTATGGGGGCGATCCGGTCGGTCGGCTGGGCTATCTCCAGTCGATCGCGTTCCGCGCGTGCCGGATGGTGGTCGATACCGGGCTGCACGCCAAGCGCTGGACCCGGCAACAGGCGATCGACTGGTTCGCCAGCACCAACGGGTCGAGCGTCGAGGAAGTGTCGGGCGAGGTCGACCGCTATTGTTCGTGGCCGGGCCAGGCATGCGGATACAAGGTCGGCCATTCGGAGATCAACCGCCTCCGCGATCGGGCCAAGACGGCGCTGGGTCCGCGCTACGACTTCAAGGCGTTCAACGATGCGGTCGTGCAGGGCGGCGGGGTGCCGATGACGGTGCTCGGGCGGAATATCGATGCGTTCGTGGCGGCGCGGCGGGGGTAAGCCGCTCCTGCCCTACCGGCCGCAAAGGTCATTCCAGCGAAGGCTGGAATCTCCCGCGGCTCCTGCCCCGCGCTAAGTGCGGGAGACCCCAGCCTGCGCTGGGGTGACGTTCGTCGTGGAGGGGTAGCCGTCCGACCCATCCACCGCCACCCGCCGCCGCGGCAACGCTTCGGGCATCTCGTCGCGAATATACGCCAGCACCCCCTCCCGCAGCGAACAGCGCAGGTCGAACGCGCGGGCCGCGTCGGAAGCGGTGGCGAGGATGCGGACCTCGATCGCGTCGGGCTTGGTGTCGGTCACTTGCAATACGTATGCCCGCCCGTCCCACAGCGGATCGGCCTTCACCAGCTCCTCGAACTTCTCGCGCAGGCGCGGGATGTTGGTGGTGGGATCGAGCCAGAAGAACGCCGACCCCAGCAGCCCGCTGGTCGTTCGCGTCCAGTTCTGGAAGCTCGATTCGAGGAACTTGGATACCGGCACCACCAGCCGCCGTTCGTCCCACAGGCGGACGACGACATAGGTCAGGCGGATCTCCTCGATCCGGCCCCATTCGTTCTCGATGATGACGACATCGTCGATGCGGATCGGTTCGGTGAACGCCATCTGCACGCCGGCGATGATGTTCTTGAGCGCGGGCTGCGCCGCCGCACCCACCGCGAGGCCGGCAAGGCCGGCAGAGGCCATCAGCGTCACGCCGATCGAGCGGATGCTGGGGATCGACAGCAGCATCAGGCAGACGGTTACGAAGCCGATGGCGATGATCGCGATGCGACCGAGGATCGCGCTGCGCGTCCGCCGCCTCCGCGCGCGCAGATTGTCGGCGACGGTGATGTCGGTCGCGACCTCGATCGCCTTCACCGATGCGCGGATCATTGCGATCGCGAACCATCCCATCAGCAGCGGCACGATCAACCCCGCCATCTGCGTCCACAGATCGTCCCAGCGATCGGGCAGCCGCAGCGGACGGCGCACGCTCGCCAACGCCATCGCGACGAGGATCCAGCGCATCGGCCGCCAAGCATGATCGACATATACGTCGTCGACCGATCCCGGCGTCCGGGCGGCGAAGCGCCGCAGCACGCGAAACGCCACGGCGTGCAGCAGCAGCGCGGCCAGCAGCGACAGCGCGACGGTCGCAAGGTCGATCGCCATCGGCGGCAGCGTATCGAGGAGTCGTTGAAGGTCCCGCATCGCCCAGGCCAACACGCCGCGCCGCAGCATGTTCCGCTCGGGCGCCGGCGCGGTCGCGAGACTTGGCTTTCGCCCCCCGACCAGCTAGGTTGTCGCCCAACCGAAACATTCCCCGAAAGCATCGAACTTTGACAGACGCGACGCTGATCGCCGACCCATCCGATATCGCCCCCATCTCGATCGTGGACGAGATGCGGTCGAGTTATCTCGACTATGCGATGAGCGTCATCGTTTCGCGCGCGTTGCCCGACGTGCGCGACGGGTTGAAGCCGGTGCATCGCCGCATCCTGTATTCGGCGCAGGAAAGCGGCTTCGTGCCGGGCAAGGCGTATCGCAAGTCGGCGCGTATCGTCGGCGACGTGATGGGTAAATATCACCCCCATGGCGACACCGCGATCTACGACGCACTGGCGCGCATGGCGCAGCCATGGTCGATGCGGCTGCCGCTGATCGACGGGCAGGGAAACTTCGGGTCGATGGACCCCGATCCGCCCGCGGCGATGCGCTATACCGAGGCGCGGCTCGCCAAGTCGGCGATGGCGCTGCTCGACGATCTCGACAAGGATACCGTCGACTTCGTGCCGAACTATGACGGGTCGGAACGCGAGCCTGCGGTCCTTCCCGCGCGCTTCCCGAACCTGCTGGTCAACGGCGCGGGCGGGATCGCGGTCGGCATGGCGACCAACGTGCCGCCGCACAATCTGGGCGAGGTGGTCGACGCCTGCCTCGCCACGATCGACCGCCGGGTCGAGGGCGGCGAGCCGCTGACCCACGAGGAACTGTGCGAGATCGTGCCCGGGCCGGATTTCCCCACGGGTGCGATGATGCTGGGCCGGGCCGGCGCGCGTGCCGCCTATGCCGGCGGGCGCGGGTCGATCATCCTGCGATCGCGCCACATCGTCGAGGCACGCGGCGAGCGACGCTCGATCGTGCTGACCGAAATCCCGTTCCAGGTCGGCAAGTCCGGGCTGGTCGAAAAGATCGCCGAGGCCGCGAAGGACAAGCGGATCGAGGGCGTCAGCGACATTCGCGACGAATCGAACCGCGAAGGCGTGCGCATCGTCATCGACCTGAAGCGCGATGCGACCCCCGACGTCGTGCTCAACCAGCTGTGGCGCCACACGCCGGCGCAGTCGAGCTTCGCCGCGAACATGCTGGCGATCCGCGGCGGCCGCCCCGAACTGCTGAACCTCGGCCAGATCATCGACGCGTTCGTCGGCTTCCGCGAAGAAGTCATCACCCGCCGGTCAAAATACGAACTGGCGAAGGCACGCGAGCGGGCGCACCTGTTGCTCGGCCTCGTCATCGCAGTCACCAATCTCGACGAAGTGGTGCGGATCATCCGCGGGTCGGAAAGCCCCGCCGCCGCGCGCGCCGCGCTGCTGGCGCGCGAATGGCCGGTGGCGGAGATCGCGCCGTATCTGAAGCTGGTCGAGGCGGTCGAGTCGGATACGACCGGCGATTTCTATCGCCTGTCCGACCTGCAGGTCCGTGCGATCCTCGACCTGCGGTTGCATCGCCTGACCGCGCTCGGCCGCGACGAGATCGGTGGTGAACTGCAGACGCTTGCCAATTCGATCGGCTATCTGCTCGACATCCTCGGCAACCGCGCCAAGCTGTACGCCGTCATGCGGCAGGAGCTGGTCGACGTCCGCGCCGAGTTCGCGACGCCACGGCGGACCGAAATCGCCGGTGCCGCCGACGGCATCGACGACGAGGACCTGATCGAGCGCGAGGACATGGTCGTCACCGTCACGGTGCAGGGCTATATCAAGCGCACGCCGCTCGATGCCTTCCGCGCGCAGAAGCGCGGCGGCAAGGGGCGCGCCGGCATGGCGACCAAGGACGAGGATGCGATCACGAACCTGTTCGTGACCAGCACCCATACCCCCGTCCTGTTCTTCTCGACCGCCGGCAAGGTGTACCGCATGAAGGTGTGGCGCCTGCCCGAGGGCGGACCTGCCACGCGCGGCCGGCCGATGGTGAACCTGCTGCCGCTGGCCGCCGGTGAGACGATCTCGACGGTGCTGCCGCTACCCGAGGACGAGGAGCGGTGGAGCGACCTGCACGTCATGTTCGCCACCGCGAACGGCACGGTGCGGCGCAATTCGATGGATGCGTTCGCGAACATCCCGACGGCGGGCAAGATCGCGATGCGCTTCGAAGCCGACGAGAATGGGGACAGCGCCGATCGCCTGATTGGCGTCGCGCTACTGACCGAGACCGACGACGTGCTGCTCGCGACCAGGGCGGGCAAGGCGATCCGCTTCGCCGCGACCGACGTGCGCGAGTTCCAGAGCCGGACATCGACCGGCGTACGCGGCATCTCGCTCGGCAAGGACGACGAGGTCATCTCGCTGTCGATCCTCGGCGGGTTCGACGCAACGGCCGACGAGCGCGAGGCGTATCTGAAGGCCGCGCCGTGGAAGGAAGGCGAGCGCGAGGTCACGCTGACGCCCGAACGCATGGCCGAGTTCGAGGCGGCGGAGGAGTTCATCCTGACCGTTACCGCCAACGGCTTCGGCAAGCGTACGTCGGCCTATGAATATCGCCGGACCAATCGCGGCGGTCAGGGGATCACCAACATCGTCACCTCCGACCGCAACGGCGCGGTCGTGGCGAGCTTCCCGGCACATAATGGCGAACAGCTGATGCTGGTGACCGATCAGGCGAAGCTGATCCGCACCACCGTCGGGTCGATCCGCGTCGCGGGCCGCAATACGCAGGGGATCACGATCTTCCGCGTCGGCTTTGGCGAACAGGTCGTGTCGGCGGCGAAGATCGACGAGGACGAGAGCCCCGAGAACGACGCGGAAGCGATCGTCGCCGAGGAACTGGCGGCGAACCCGCCGGCCGAGGGCGATATCGTCCTCGACGACGGCACCGGTCCCGACACGATCAGCGAATCGAACCCCGAGGAATGACACCCGCCACCGCGTTCAAGGTGCTGACCGGCGAACAGATGGCGGCGCTGGAGCGCGACGGCAGCTTCGCCGGTGCGCCGGTCGATCTGGCCGATGGCTATGTCCATCTGTCGACGTTCGATCAGCTGACCGAAACGGTCGACAAGCACTTCGCCGGCCACGACGACCTGCACGTGGCGGAGGTCGATCTCGACGCGCTGGGCGATGCGGTGAAGTGGGACGAGTCGCGCGGCGGACAGCTGTTCCCGCACCTCTATGCGCCGCTGCCGCTGGATGCGGTGGTGGCGTATGGGCCGCTGCACCGGGACGATGCCGGTCGGGTGAAGCGGCCGATCACGGGCTGAACATCCTCCCCGTGCCGGGGAGGATTTAGAGTTTGATCCATCCGTATTGAAACGGGCGTCATCCCGGCGAAGGAAGGGATCTCCCGGTGGTAGCGCGCAGCAGGAGCCGATGAAGACCCCGGCCTTCGTTGAGGTGACGCTTCCCTCTAGACGTACAGTTCCACCACCTCCGCGCCCTGCCCGACCGCTTCGAGCAGCAGCGTCCGGTGGCAATGTTGCGGGTCGCGCTCGAAACACAGCAGCGCCGACGGCAGTTCCGCCGCCAGTCCCAGCATGATCGCCGCCTGCGCCTGTGCCTCGGGCAGTTCGAGTTGTTCGTCATACACCGCGCGCAGCGTCGCGACGTCGCCCTTCTTCGCCGCGTCGCGCCCGCGCTTGGGCGTGCCCAGCGCTTTCAGATGGACATAGTCGATATCATGGCCCGCCAGTTCGGCGGCGAGTGAGGTTTTGGAGAAACCCGGCCGCCGCGACAGCGGGAGCGCACGAACGTCGATGACCCGGCGAACTCCGGCCCGTTGCAGGGCGGCGACGAATTCCGCCATGGTTACCGCCTCATAGCCGATCGTGAAGATCTTCATCGTCCGCATCCTTCCACCGCGATCGTACCGCGCCCTGCCGGTTAAAACGACGGTACGGTCGGGACGTTCATTGCCCGTTTCCCTTCGCCCGCCTAGGACGCGGTGCATGCAATATGACGTCCACATCATCGGCGGCGGGCTCGCCGGGTCCGAAGCCGCCTGGCAACTGGCACAGGCCGGCGCGAAGGTGCGCCTGTCCGAAATGCGCGGCGGCGGCGATACCACGCCGGCGCATCAGGGCGACGACCTCGCCGAGCTGGTCTGTTCGAACAGCTTCCGCTCCGACGATGCCGAATCGAATGCGGTCGGGCTGCTGCATGCCGAGATGCGCGCGCTGGGCTCGCTCATCATGGCGAAGGGCGATGCGCACAAGGTGCCGGCGGGATCGGCGCTGGCCGTCGATCGCGACGGGTTTTCGGCCGGGGTCACCGCGGCGCTGGCGGCGCATCCCAACATCACGATCGTGCGCGAACGGGTAGACGTGCTGCCCGACAGCGGCCCGACGATCGTCGCCACCGGCCCGCTGACCGCACCGGCACTGGCGGGCGATATCGGCGGCGCGACCGGCGCGGAGGCGCTGGCCTTCTTCGACGCGATTGCGCCGATCGTCCATTTCGATTCGATCGACATGGAACAGGCATGGTTCCAGAGCCGGTGGAACAAGGGCGAGGGTAAGGATTACATCAACTGCGCGATGAACCGCGAACAGTATGAAGCCTTTCATGCCGGACTGATGGCGGGGGAGAAGGCCGAGTTCCGCGAATGGGAGAATGTCCCCTATTTCGAAGGCTGTATGCCGATCGAGGTGATGGCCGAGCGGGGGCTGGATACGTTGCGTTTCGGACCGATGAAGCCGGTGGGCCTCGACGATCCGCGCACCGGGCGGTGGCCGCATGCCGTCGTCCAGCTGCGGCAGGACAATGCCACCGGCACGCTGTGGAACATCGTCGGGTTCCAGACCAAGCTGAAACATGGCGAGCAGGTGCGGCTGTTCCGGACCATTCCGGGGCTGGAGAATGCCGAGTTCGCGCGGCTGGGCGGGCTGCATCGCAACACGTTCATCCGCTCGCCCGAACTGCTCGACCCGACGCTGCGGCTGAAAGCGCGGCCGCATCTGCGCTTCGCCGGTCAGATGACGGGCTGCGAGGGCTATGTCGAGAGCGCGGCGGTCGGGCTGATGGCGGGCCGCTTCGCCGCCGCCGAACTGGCGGGGCGCGACCTCAGCCCGCCGCCGGTCGAGACGGCGCTGGGCGCGCTGCTCCACCACATCACCGGCGCGGCGGTGGCCGAGACCTATCAACCGATGAACGTCAATTTCGGGCTGATGCCGCCGATCCCCGGCCGGACCAAAAAGGCCGATCGCAAGAAGATGTACACTGCGCGGGCGCGCGATGCCTTCGAACCCTGGGCGGCGGCGCTCTGACGACTGGTTCTTCCACCGGGCCTGGTCCTCCGGCGCAGGCCGTGACCTCCCGGTTGCAGCGCGTGACAGGCGCCGCTTGTCGGCCGGCTGCTAGAGTTTGATCCATCCGCATGGAAACGTCACCCCAGCGAAGGCTGGGGTCTCCCTCAGCTCCTGCTGCTACCACCGGAGATCCCGGCCTTGGCTAGGATGACGCCCGTTTCAATAGGAGTGGATCAAACACCTAACGCCGGGTGAGGTTCAGCGCCAGAAAGCTGACGCCGGCGGAGAACATCAACAGCCCGGTCGCGCCGATCGCGCCATAGACCGGCCCCCACGCGGCGAAACCGGCCGCGAAGGTGACGATCACCAGCGCCCAGCCCGCCAAGCGGCGCCAGCGTGGATCGGCACCCTGCCAGCGGTCCCGGTGACGGTCGCTGGCCAGCGCCAGCAGGGCGAAGGCGCCGAGCGCCGACAGGAGCGCGACGAGCATCATTCCGCCGGTGCCCACCCGGCAGCGGGCGCAGCCGTCCGGGCGGGGCGGCGGCGATTCTTCGGCCGGAAGCAGTGGACGCGCCATGCCGCTAAACCGAACCCCGCGCCCAGCGCGAGGAAGGTCAGGTCGACGCCGGCCAGCACCCAGTCGCCCTGCGCGATCGTCGCGGTCAGTCCGGTCGGCAGCGCGACGAGGTTGTAGAGCGGCAACAGCACCAGCAACGCCGCCTGCAACGTCAGCAGTTCGACCCATGCCCGTGCCGGACGGCGGGCGAGTGCATAGAGGAACACTATCGCCCAGCCGGCGAACATCGTGTTGACCTCCTGATCGGCGCGCCGCTCCAGCGTGAACGACAGCAGGCGGTTGGCCCAGAGATAGACGGTCATCGCGATCGGGAAGCCGGCGACGAAGCCGATGTTCAGCCGCTCGACCACCCGGAAGCCGAACGGCGGGTGTGCCGGATCGGGCAGCCGCTCGCGCCGCTTGACGGTCCAGAGCACGAGGCCGCTGGCGACCATCAGCGATCCGGCGATGCCGCACAGGAAATACAGCCAGCGCATCGGATAATCGCCGAAGCGTCCCGCGTGCAGCCCGACCATCACCCCCTGCGTCTCCACCGCGCCGCCGGGTGGCGGTGCCTGCCACAGCATCCGGCCGGTGACGCCGTCATAGGCGATGCCGGGCGTCCGCGCCGACAGCATCGACGTGCCCGACCGGGTCAGCGTGATGCGCGCCGCCGCGTCGCCGGGGTTGAAGACGGTGACATAGCCGACCGACCCGCCGATCCGCCGCTCGGCATCGTGGACGACGGAGGCGAGGTCGACCAGCGGCGCTGCCCGACCGGTCCGTTCGACCACCGGTGCCTGCGGAAAGACGGCGTCGTAGAGCTTCGCCTCGTCGCTGTAATTGGCGACGATCGCCCATGGCATCAGCATCGCGATCAGCGTGACCAGCCCGGTATAGGTAATCATCAGGTGGAACGGCAGCGCCAGCACCGCGGTGGCATTGTGCCCGTCGAGCCACGACCGCTGCCCCTTCCCCCGCCGCAGCGTGAAGAAGTCGCGGAATATCTTCTTGTGGGTGACGATGCCGGTGAAGATCGCGACCAGCATGAACATCGCGGCAATGCCGACGATCCAGCGCGCCCAGAAGACCGGCATGTAGTCCAGGTCGAAATGAAAACGGTAGAAGAACTCGCCGCCGCGGGTCTCGCGCGCGGTGCCCGCCTGCCCGTCGCTGCCGATGAAAGCGCGGGTATCGCGGCGCCCGCGCCGGCCACGGCCTTCCTCGACGGGCCTGGCGGCGGGGACCCAGAACAGGTCGGCACCCGCGCTCTGCGGTGTCGGCACGGTGATGAACCAGCTCTGTGCGTCGGGTGCCTTGCGCGACAGGTACGCGACCGCACCCTGCACGACCCGGTCGGTGCTCTCGACCCGCGCCAGCTCGGGTCGCGACCAGCGGTTCAGCGCCTCGCGCCAATAGGCCGCGGTGCCGGCGACGAAGATCGCGAACAGCAGCCAGCCGAGCAGCAACCCCGACCAGGTATGCAGCGTCGATTGCGACTGGCGAAACCCCTTGCTCATATCCGTCCCCAGATCGCGACCGATCCCCAGCAGATCGCGCCGGCCACGCCGCCCGCGACGACCAGCGTCCACAGGGCCCGCCAGCCGCTGCGTGCGGCATAGGCCCACATCGCGGCGCCGACGCACAGCACCAACGCGATCAGCGCGGCGGCGATCGTCGCCTGTGCCCGCTCCCCCGGCAGGATGCGCGCCAGCGCCATCGACCATAGCGACGCGACCGCATAGCCGACCGGCAGCGCCGCGATCAGGCGCAGGGCATTGTCGCCCAGCCGGTGCCACAGGATGTGGCGCTCCTGCCGGGCCGCCTTCACGGGAAGGTTGCCCGGATCGTGGCGAACACGGTGCGCGGGCTGCCATAGTAATTGCCGCGACCGGTCGACGAGATGCGCGCGAAATAGTTGCGGTCGAACAGGTTGTTGACGTTGACCGCGACCGACAGTGCGTCGGTCAGCTTGTAGCCGGCACGCAGGTCGGCAACGGCATAGGCGCCTTGGCGCACGATCGTCGAACGCGTGCGGATCGTTCCGTTGGCGTTGAACGCCGCGGGATTGCCGCTCCACGTCGCGTCGAACCACGTCACGCCCGCGCCGACGCTGGCCCCGGCCAGCGGACCGTCGGTGGGTTCGTAGTTGGTGAACAGCTTGACCATATGCTCGGGTATCACCGGCAACAGGCTCAACCCCTCCAGCACCGGATTGGCCTCCTCCAGATACTTGGTCCGGGTGAAGGTATAGCCGCCGTTGACGCGCCAGCCAGGCAGGATCTCGCCGCTCGCCTCCGCCTCGACGCCGCGCGCGCGGACCTTGCCGATCTGGTAGACGATCGTGTCGAGATTGGGGTCGTTGAAGACGCGATTGTTCTGCGTGATCTGATACACCGCCGCCGACAGCAGGAGGCGCTTGTCCATCAGCGACAGCTTGCTCCCCGCCTCGTACTGCTCGCCGATCAGTGGGTCCAGCGCGCGGCCGTCGGGACGCACCCGGCCGCCAACCGGGGCCTGCGGCGTGAAGCTGTCGGCATAGCTTGCATAGAGGTTCAGGTCGTCGGTCACGTCCCACACCACCCCGGCATAGGGGGTGAACCGTTCGTCGAAGCTGTAGGTCGACGGCGTTCCGCGCACCAGTTGCGCAGAGGTCAGCGTGATCGTCGTATCCCACCACGTCATGCGGCCACCGCCGACCAGCGTCAGCCCGGCGAACGGGCTGAGCCGCAATTGTCCGTACAGGCCATATTGCTCGACATCGGTCAGGCTGCCGCCGACCACCTTGCCGGCGGCCAGCGCATAGGGATCGAGATCCGGTTCGGCCGGCGACACGGGCGCGAAGACGTTGATCGTGGCATAGTTCGACCGGCGCGCATTGGCGGAGGTCGATCTGCTCGCCTGGTAATCCGCGCCGACGATCAGCGTCTGTTCGCGTCCGAACGCAGGAAAGCTCCCTACCCCGTTGAAATCGAATGACCGGGTCTGCATCGCGCTGTCGCCGCGAAACGCGATATGGCTGGTGACGCCATTGGTCGGCGTGACCGGCTGGTTGCCGATATAGCTGTAGACGTCGGTGCGATCGACATCGGTCACCATGCCCGTGGCGCGCAGCGTCCAGCGGTCGCTGACCCGGTGCGCCAGTTCGACGAAGCCCGACCAGCTTTCCGAGCGGAAGCGGTTCCAGTCGGCGCCGAGATAGGTGGCGCGGTCCACGTCCAGCAACTGGCCCTCGCTGCCGTCCGTCCCGCCGATGATGCCGGGAAGCCCGGACTGGATCGCGGGCTTGAACAGGTCGTAATTGCCGCCGACGGTCAGCGTCGTATCATCGCCGATCTTCGTGTCGGCCACGCCGAACGCGGCGAAGCGATAGCGGTGGGCGACGTCGAAGAACTGGTCCTGATCCTGTACCATCGCGCCCAGCCGCACGCCCGACCGGTCGTCGAGCGGGGTCGACACGTCGAGTTCCGCGCGCAGGTTCCGATAGCTGCCATAGCCCGCCAGCGCGCTGACCGAGCGTTCGGCCAGCGGCCGCTTGCGGACCAGGTTGATGCTGCCCGCCGGATTGCCCGCACCGCTGAACAGGCCGGCGGGGCCGCGCAGGACCTCGACCCGGTCGTACAGGAACAGGTCGGGCACGACCGCCGGGAATCCGAAGGCGAAGGTCGGGACGCCGTCGACGAGGTAATTGTTGATGGTGAAGCCGCGCGAGAGAAAGGACGGGTCTTCGCTGCTGATCCCGGTCACCGTGACGCCGTTGGTGACGGTCAGCGCATCCTCCAGCGTGAACAGGTTGCGCTGTTGCAACTGTTCCTGATCGATCACGGTGATGGTGTTCGGCACGTCCTTCAGCGGCGTGACGGTTTTGCCGACCGCCTGGCCGTAGCTCTTGCCGACGACGACGATGCCGTCCTCGCGCTGGGTATCGTCGTCGGCCGTCGTCACCGGTTCGGCGGCAGCGGGAAGGACGGGCAACAGCATCGCGAGCAGCGCAGCCAAAGTCTTGTGTCGTACCGAAGGCCGCATCCCGTTCCCTTTTGCGAATCGCTTTCAATACGGCGTGCCCTACAAGGCATATGAGCGGATTGCAACGCTATTGCGAGCGACTATCATTACTATATACAGACCGGTGAACGACGGATGTCGTCGAACCGGGAGATGAATATGCGAAGCCTTGCCCTGTTGATCGCGCTGGCCATGCCGGCGATCGCCGATGCGCACGAAGTCTGGGTCGAACGCGACGGCAACGGCCCGGCGCGCATCTATCTGGGTGAGCCGGCCGAACCGCTGCCGCCGGGCGGCGATCCCGAATTCAAGCGGTTGCAGGCGCCGAAGGTCGTCGACCAGCCCATGGCGCGACAGGTCCGCCGTGCCGGCTTCATCGAAGCGGAGGTCGCGCCGGGCGACGTCCGGGTCGTCGACAATTCGGTGTTCGAGCCGTGGGGCGATGCCGGCGCCAAAGAGGGCGTGATCTATTACGCCCGTGCCGGTCGCAGCGGGACCGCCGCGAAGATGCCTTACGAAATTGCGCCGACGACCGCGAACGGCACCCGCTTCGCGCTGCTGCACGACGGCAAGCCGGTGCCCGCCGCCAAGGTGACGCTGATCACCCCGGCGCGCAAATCGGTCGAACTGGTCGCGGCGGCGGACGGGAGCATCGCGGTGCCGGCGGAGGGCAAGGGGCGATATCTGCTGACCGCGGCGCAGGTCGAAACCGGCAAGCTGAACGTCGCCGCCGGTCCGGTCGACAAGCTGCACCACATCGCCACCACGACCTTCGTCGTCGAATGAACCGGTCGGCGGCGGGGCCCCCCGCCGCCGAAACCGTTACCGCAACGGCAGGGTGAACGGCGCGGCCGGCAGGTCGGCGCCGTCGAACAGGTTCACGAACGGCGCGTCGGACCATGCATAGCGGATCGCGGTCACCTCCGGTCGGTTGGCGCCGGGCAGGATGACCGTATCGCCCTGCACCACGCCGTCGACGAAGCTGCACGTCGTGCCGGCGCAGCGTTCGAAGCCGATCGCCCCTGCCCCGCCATAGCGCTGTAGCCCGCCGGTTACGTTGCGGAACCGGACGACGACGTCGCTTCCCTGCCGGATCGCACCGACCGCCTCCGGACCGCTGCGCAGCCCGGTCCGGCCATAGGCGACGACGCTCGCCAGCCGGGCGAGGCGTTCGCCGACGATCTTCTTCTGCGCCGGGTGGATGTCGAACCGGTCGCCGACGTCGAGCGTCACGGCTAGGCCGGCATGGCGGTCGGCGGCAACGGCCTCGGCCTGCGCCTGTCGCAGCGCCGCCCAGCCCGAATCGGTCGGTGCGGTCTGCGCCTTGCCGAACGCGGTCAGTTGCACGACGAAGAACGGCAGCTCGGGTGCGGCGAAGGTGTGGCGCCAGTCGGCCATCAATCCGCCCAGCAACGCACGATAGGTGCCGGGTTCGCCGGCATTCGACTCCCCCTGATACCACGCGGCGAGCTTCAGCCCATAGCCCGCCAGCGGCGCGATCATGCCGTTGTAGAGCGTGGTCAGGCTGTTCGGCACCTCCCACGGCGCCGGTGCGATGCGGACATCGTCGCCGATCGGGGAACCGATGCGATAGCGCCACGGCCCCGACAGCGGCACCACACCGCCATCGGCCAGCCCGATCAGCCGGTTCGACACGTTGCCGAACGCCATCCGGCCGTTCGCCCTTACCGCGCGGATCGCGACGACGTTGCGGCCGGCACGCAGTACGCCGGCCGGCAGGTCGTAGTTGCGCCATGCCCAGTCGACGCTACCGCCGCCGACATAGCGACCGTTGATATAGGTTTCGTCGAACGCCCCGATCGGCCCGAGCTGGATCCGCCGCCCGCCCGCCGCCTGTTCGGGCGTCAGGTCGACTGCGGTACGCAGCCAGACCGCGCCGCCCAGCCCCGCGCGATCGGACGCGGGCAGCTGGCCGTCATCCGCCGGCACGGTAGCCCAGCCCCGATCGTCGAACGTCGCGCTCCGAAACGCGCGCTCGGCCTTTGCCGCGGGGTCGATGCCGTCCCACACCCGTTCGCGGCGGGCACCATCGGCGGTGATCGCGGCCGCCGGATCGCGGCCATAGGTCGCGACCGCCGTCAGCCCCTCGGCGAAACCCGGCAGCTTGCCGAGCGTGGACGCGCTGATCCAGCTTTCGATCCGCGTGCCGCCCCATTCGGAAGCGATGAAGCCCATCGGCACCTTCTCGGTCGTCCGCAGCTGCCGCGCCATGAAGTAACAGACCGCCGATGCCTCGCCGACCGTTTCCGGCGACACCTGCCGCCACTGGGCACGTGCCGGCAGGTCGGCGGCAGGCGCCGCGCGGCTGGTATCGGGTATCGTCACAAAACGCAGATCGGCGTCGTTGGCCGCCGGGATCACTTCCAGCCCGGTGGCATGCTTGACCTGAAACTCCATGTTCGACTGGCCACCGCACAGGAACACGTCGCCGATCATGATGTCGGACAGTTTCTGCGCGGCTGCAGCGGAGCCGGCCACTTCCAGCGTATAGGGACCGCCCGCCTGCATCGCCGGCAACGTCGCGCGCCAGCGGCCATCGGCCCCGGCAACCGCCGTCGTGCTGCGATCGCCGAGCCGTATGGTCACCGTTTCGCCCCCGCTGGCCGTCCCCCACAGGGTGATCGGCCGGTCGCGTTGCAGCACGCCATGATCGGCAAAGATGTTGGCGAAGCCCGGCACCACGCCCTGCCCCGCCACCGGTGCCACGCCTGCCAGCAGCGCGGCCGTGACGCCGCCCATCCATCCCGCGATCGAACCCATATTCCCCCCTCCGATGTGTGACCGCTACCATGGCGCAGCAGGCCGCCGCGCGCCAGCCCTGCGGACGGTGGCGGCGATCGTCACATCGCGGTGCGAGTATCCTCCAGCGCAAGCGAAACCAGCGCGGTCATCGCTTCTTCCGCGGCGCGCGGATCGCCCGCCACCACTGCGTCGAACACGCGGCTATGGTCGGGCACCGGGTCGCGCGGCAGGGCGCGTTGCCGCTGCTTGAACTGCGTGGTCCAGTTCACCGCCGCACCGATGCTGGCGCTGAGCGCGACGAAGGTCTCGTTATGCGTGGCGTAGAGCAGCGCGTCGTGGAAATCGCGGTCGGCGGCGCGGCCGGCTTCGGTGGCCAGCGTGTAGCGGCGCATACCGGCAAGTGCCTGTTTCAGCGCCTTGATATCGTCCTTGTCGCGTCGTTCGGCGGCAAGGCGGGCGACGGCGGGTTCGACCACCGCGCGCAGTTCGAACAGGCCACGGACGAAGGCGATGTTGGGTTCCCCGTCGAACGCCCAGGCCAGCACCATCGGGTCGAGGAAGTTCCAGCGCCGGCGCGGCAGCACGCGCGTGCCGATCTTCGGCCGGCTTTCGACCAGCCCCTTGGCGGTCAGTACCTGCACCGCCTCGCGATAGGCGCTGCGCGACACGTCGAGCGCTTCGGCATTGGCGACCTCACCGGTCAGCAATTCGCCCGGCTTGATCCGGCCCGATACGATCGCGGTGCCCAGATAATGCGCCACCGCACCGCGCAGTCGTCGCCCGGACCCCTTGCGGGTCGCCCCGCCGGTTTCGGCCAGGGCCGCTTCGCCGGCGGGATCGATATCGGCGGTCTTGTCCTGCCCGTCCTTCGTGGTCACGCGGCTTCCTCTTCCATGGGCGGTGCGGGCCGCCTGTCCCGATCGGGTAATGTAGTGGTAATATGGCACGTCCGATGGCCCGCGGCGATGGCGTACGATGCTATGCAGCAGCGCGCGTCGGGTCAAACAGGGGCAGGACCGGCAAAGGGGACGCCGCGATCAACCCGACTAGAATTTGATCCATCTCTATGGAAACGGACGTCATCCCGGCGCAGGCTGGGATCTCCCGGTGGTAGCGCGCAGCGGGAGCCGATGGAGACCCCCAGCCTTCGCCGGGGTGACGGTTCCATACGGATGGCTCAAACTCTGATGCCGCGGGACACCGCAGGGGACGCACGTTCCCGCCATACGGGGCGGCGGAGTGGTCGGTGGTGCGGTTTGGGGGAGAATGGCGCGCCCGGAACGATTCGAACGTCCGACCCTCAGATTCGTAGTCTGATGCTCTATCCAGCTGAGCTACGGGCGCATTCTCAGTCATGTCGACCTGGTTCCACTGGTGCGCCCGGAACGATTCGAACGTCCGACCCTCAGATTCGTAGTCTGATGCTCTATCCAGCTGAGCTACGGGCGCGCTGTGGAGGCCGCCTGCTAGAGGGGGAAGCGGATGGTGGCAAGCCCGTTGTGCGAATTTTTTTGGATGCGTATCGAGGGTGCATGACCCGCGTCCCCCTTTCCCCCGTCCTGTTCGCCGCCTTGTTGTCGGCCTGTGCCGCACCGGCGGGGGACTATCCGTCGCTTCTGCCACGTCCGATCGAAAGGATCAGCCTGGCCGAGCCGAACCGCCCGGTCCCGGTGGCGACGCCCGACGCGACGCTGGATGCGAGGATCGCGGCGCTGGGCCGCGACGTGGCGGGTGCGGCCCGCGCGTTCGATGCGGCGATTGCCAAGGCGCGACCGACGGTCGAGACGGCAAGGAGCAGCGGCGAAGGCAGCGAGCGATGGCTGGGGGCGCAGGTCGCGCTGGCGCAGCTCGACGTGGCACGCACCGCGATCGACGCCCCGCTCGGCGACCTCGAACGCCTCGCGATCGATCGCGCCGCGACCGGTGCCCCGCCCTACCCCGCGCTCGATCGGGCAGTCGCGCAGGCGACGGCGGCCGCCGCGGAACAACGTACCGCCATCGCCACGCTCAACGCGACGCTCCGCTAGGTGTTTGATCCATCCGCATGGAAACGTCACCCCGGCGAAGGCTGGGGTCTCCATCGGCTTCTGCTCCGCGCCATCACCGGGAGATCCCAGCCTTCGCCGGGATGACGTCCGTTTCAATATGAGTGGATCAAGCTCCAGTCACTTGAGGGCACGCAGCGCCGGCAGGATCGACGCATAGTCATCGGTCCAGGGTTCGGCGTCGGTGATCGGCAGTGGTTCCCACGCATCGCCATCGGCCAGCAGCGTCGCGAGCACTTCGGGGTCGCGGGTCAGCGCGATCCACAGCGATCCGGTTTCCGGGCCGAGCGACGAGGCCGGTTGATAGGGCAGCTGTGCCGCCATCCACCCGCTCGCGGTGCGCGCCACCACCGGCGGCAGGTCGAGATAGCGGTTGGAGACATGCACCAGCAACAGCCCGCGGCGCCCGAGCACCCGGCCATAGGTGTCGAACGCCTCGCGCGTCATCAGGTGCATCGGCACCGCGTCCGACGAGAACGCGTCGAGCGCCAGCAGGTCGAGGCTGCCGGCCGGCTCCTCCGACAGGCTCAGCCGCGCGTCGCCCATCACGATCTGCGCATCGGGGGCGCAGCGCTTCAGGAAGGTGAAGGCGCCCGAATCGCGGGCGATGCGGACCACGACCGGGTCGATCTCGTAGAAGCGCCATAGCTGGCCCGGCTGCGCGTAACAGGCGAGCGTACCGGTGCCCAGACCGACGATGCCGATCCGGGCGGCGCGGCCGTAGATCGCCGGGGCGGCGCGCAACGCCTCGCCCACGCCCGATTGCGGGACGTAATAGGTGGTCGGCGTTCGCTCGCGCTCGGGCGTACCGGTCAGCTGGATGCCGTGCAGCGTCGTGCCGTGCTGCAACTCGTTGACGTCCTTGCCACGGATGATCGTGTAGACGCCGAAATAGCTGCGGGTGCGGGCACCGGGCTCCAGCGACAGGGTCAGCGCACGATAGCCACCGAACAGGAACAGCGCGCCGGCCAGCGCGAAGACGAACGGGATGCGCGATCCGATCGCGATCAGGCCGATCGCGACGATTCCGAAAAAGGCGATCGGCTCGGGCTTGGGCCCCAGCATCGCGCCGGGATTGACCAGCCCGATCGCGACCAGCCCCGCCACCGCCAGCAGCGCGGCGATCCGCAACGTCGCGCCGCCCGACTGCCAGAGCCGCTGCGTGGCGGGCAACAGATAGGGCAATGGCGCGAGGATGCCGGCGGCGAGGATCAGCAGCGGATATTCATAGGTCCAGTCGAACAGCACCGGCGCGATCAGTCCGGCGAACACGCCGCCCAGCGCACCGCCGACCGACATGGCGAGGTAGAAGCCGGTCAGCCGTGCCGGCTCGGGCCGCAGCGCATACATCCGGGCATGCAGCGTCACCGACACCGCAAACAGCAGCGTCAGCGCCGCCAACGCGCTCAGCAGCGGATAGTCGTGGTGTCCGCCGATCATCATGCCGCCGAACACCAGGATCGTGATCGGCGCATAGGTGGTGATCGCATTCGCCAGCCCGCGCCGGTCGGCGAAGGCGACGGTGAAGCTGAGCAGGTACAGCCCCAGCGGCAACACCCACAGCAGCGGCACCGCGACGATGTCGGTCGTCAGGAAGGTCGAGGTCGCGAGCATCAGGCCCGAGGGCACCAGCGCGAGTACGATCCAGTGCAGCACCCGCCACCGCCCCGGCGCTTCGCCGGCGTCCGGCGCCGCCGCCTGTTCGCGCCGATGCGGCAACAGCCACCCGCAGCCGATCACCAGCACGAACACCAGCGCATAGCCGATGCTCCAGCCCCAGCTCTGTCCCCGCAGCGGCAGCAGCGGTTCGACCAGCAACGGATAGGCGATCAGCCCGGCGAAACTGCCGACGTTCGACGCGGCATACAGCGCATAGGGGTCGCGCCCCGGACAGATGAATGCGAACCAGCGCTGCAACAGCGGCGCCTGCGCCGAAATCGCGAAGAACAGCGGGCCGATCGACGCGGCGAGCAGCCACGGCGTCCACAGCGCCGGCTCCACCCCCGCCGGGGTCGGCGTGCTGTTGACCCCGATCGGCAGCCAGACCGCGGCGCACAGCAGCAGCAGGATATGCACCGCCGCCTGCGCCTTGGGCATCAGCTTGCCCAGCAGATGGGCATAGGCATAGCCGCCGAGCAGCAGCGCCTGATACACCAGCATCGCCGAATTCCACACCGCCGGCGCCCCGCCCAGCTGCGGCAGCGCCATGCGCGCGACCATCGGCTGGACGAGGAACAACAGGAACGACCCCGTCAGGATCGTCGCGACGAAGATCCAGCGAATCGGCCAGCCCGCGGTACGTTCGGGACCGCTCACGGACGCGCCTTCCAATGGGTGATGTGGCGCTTGAGCGGACTGTCGTCGGGCACGGCCGGATGATCGAAATCGCCATCGGGGTCGCGGACCATGCCGATCCGTTCCATCAGCCCCCAGCTGCGCGTATTCGCCAGCACGGTGATCGCACCGATCCGGGCGTCGGGCAGGTTGTCGAAGCCCCATGCCAGCGACGCCGCCGCCGCTTCGCGGGCGAAGCCCCGCCCCCAATGCGCGCGGCCGAAACGCCAGCCGATCTCGACCGATCCTTCGAGCGGCGTGCCCGCCGCGCCCGGCTTCAGCCCGCATACCCCGACGAGCGCGCCGCCGGCCCGTGCCTCGACGCTCCAGAAACAATAGCCGAGATCGCGCTGATACCCATTCTGCCGCGCGATCGCCGCGTCGACATCCGCGTCGGTCGGCAACGGCGTCAGGAAGCGCATGACCTCCGCGTCGGCGACATGCGACAGGATCGCCGCGCGATCGCCGACCGCGTACGGGCGCAGGACCAGCCGTTCCGTGCCGATCATGCGCCGAGCAGCCGCGCCGCGTGCGCCGCGTGATAGGTCAGCACGCCCGAGCATCCGGCGCGCTTGAACGCCATCAGCGTTTCCAGCACCATCGCGTCGCGATCCGCCACGCCCGCTGCCACGCCCGCCTCGATCAGCGCATATTCGCCAGATACCTGATAGGCGAAGACCGGCACCTCGAACGCCGCCTTCACCCGCGTGATGATGTCGAGATAGGGCATGCCCGGCTTCACCATCACGCTGTCGGCGCCCTCGGCGATGTCGAGCGCGACCTCGCGCAGCGCCTCCTCGCTGTTGGCCGGGTCCATCTGATACGTCTTCTTGTCGCCTTTCAGCAGGCCATGCGTGCCGACCGCGTCGCGGAACGGGCCATAGAAGGCGCTGGCATATTTGGCGGCATAGGCCATGATCTGGACGTTGTGATGCCCGTCGCCCTCCAGCGCGTCGCGGATCGCGGCGACGCGGCCGTCCATCATGTCGGATGGAGCGACGATATCGCTCCCCGCCTGCGCCTGCACGATCGCCTGCCGCACCAGCGCTCCGGTCGTCACGTCGTTCAGGACATAGCCCGCCGCGTCGACGATGCCGTCATGGCCATGCGCGGTATAGGGGTCGAGCGCGACGTCGGTCAGCACGCCGATATCGGGCACCGCATCCTTGATGGCGCGGATCGCGCGGCACATCAGATTGTCGGGATTGAATGCCTCCGCCCCGTCGCCGCTGCGCAGCGCGGGCGGGGTGTTGGGGAACAGCGCGACCACCGGGATGCCAAGGTCGCGCGCCTCGCGCGCGCGATCGACGATCCCGGCGAGGTTCCAGCGCGAGACCCCCGGAAGGGCCCCGACCGCCTCGTTCTCGCCCTCGGTCACGAACAGCGGCCAGATGAGATCGGCGGGCGTCAGGATGGTTTCGGCGTGGAGCCGGCGGCTCCAGCCGGTGGCTCGGGTGCGCCGCAGGCGGAGCGCAGGATAAGCAGCGGACATGGCACGGCTTGTGGGCCAAGCGGTCAGGGCGATCAACCCAAAGTCGCGTGGCTCCATTTTCGTTACGGATCGTTACCGACCGCATGAACCGCATCCGCTCCGCCGCCATGATCGTCAATGCCCGGTCGCGCAGCGGGCAGGCACAGTTTGCCGAGGCGTGCCGCGCGCTGCAAGGCGCCGCGTTCGAGGTCGACGCCCATGCGGTCGAGGACCCCGACGACCTCGTCCCGACGCTGGAACGCGCGCTGGCGGCCAAGCCCGACCTCGTGATCCTCGGCGGGGGCGACGGCACGATCAGCAGCCTCGTCGACCATCTGCTGGGCCATGACGTCATCCTCGGCGTGCTGCCTTTCGGTACGGCCAACAGCTTCTGCCGCACGCTCGGCATCCCGCTCGACATTCCCGGCGCGGTAGAGGTGCTGAAGACCGGCAGGCCGAAGCGGATCGACCTCGGCATGGTCGATGGCGACTATTTCGCCAACTGCGCCGCGATCGGCCTGTCGCCGCAGATCGCCAAGACCGTGCCGCACGGCGTCAAGAAGCTGTTCGGGCGGGTCGGCTATCTTGCCTGGGCCTCGCTGCAATTCGCGAAGTTCCATCCGTTCGAGCTGGTCGTCGGCGAGGGCGCAACCGCCAAGCGGATGCAGGCGACCGAGGTCCGCATCTCCAACGGCCGCTTCCACGGCGGCACCGAACTGGTCGAGGAAGCACGGCTCGACAGCGGCGAGATCATCGTTCAGGTCGTCGCGGGGAAGGGCAAGCGCAGCCTCGTGCGCAACTGGGCGGCCGGGTTCTTCCGCCTCGATTCACGCCGGGTCGATACGGTCACGTTCCACGGGCAATCGATGCGGATCGAAACCATCCCGCCATTACCGATCTCGATCGATGGCGAGGTGCTGGCGAAGACCCCGGTGATGGCAAGGATCGCGGCGGGGATCATCGAGGTGATGGCGCCGGTCGAGGGGTGACGGGGCATTCGCGGTGTCCGGGCGCGGGGGCCTTCCCTGCGCAGGCGAACAAGACATTGAGCCGTTCCGGGCGGACTATGGGCGTCTTAGAGCCCAACCGGAAATTAGGTTGAGCGATTTCAGCCAGTTGTGATTCACCGAGGGTTGCGAAGACCACGGGGATCATATGGGCTGGACCGAAACCGCTCGCCGCGAGCATGACAGAAGAAGGCTGC